>JAVJTC010000019.1 GCA_040219085.1 Acidimicrobiales bacterium | reverse complement strand
CCGACCCAACCCGTCGAACGCGTACAGCGAGGTGGTGGATCCGTCGTCGATTTCGGTGAGTGTTCCACGCGGCGTCCAGGTGTAGTCGCCTTCGGGTCCGGTGATCAGCCGGTTGCGTTCATCGTAGGTGGAGCTGTCGGTGCCAGTGCTGTCGGTCACCGAGGTGCGGTTGGCGTTCTTGTCATAGCCGTACTCGACGCTGTCAACGTTGGTGGCAGTGGGGTCGGTGAGCGCCCAGGCGACAGCGTTGTCGAAGAGCTGCCAGCCGGTGTCGTTGAGGTTCGGGATCAGCGCCGTCGTGTAACCAATGCCGACGCGGCGCGCCGGCGCCGCCCCCGAATCGGCGAGAGTGGCGCCTTCTTCGTAGGTGAACGCGGCGGCGTTGTCGGTGCCCTCATCGAACGCGACGAGGTTCACGCCGGTCCCGAAGTCGTCATCATCGACCGACGCGAGGCTGTAGGAGCCCGTCGATATCTGCTCGTCACCGACGAGGCTCGCCGCGACCGGATCAGTGCCGTCGATGATCGCGATGTCGGCCTCGGTCGCGTTGGTCCCCCCGACCGCCGACAGCGACATCTCATCCCACGCGGCCGCCTCCAGGTTCACCACCGGCAGACCGACAGACTCGTAGCTCGCATGCAACACACCCGAACCGACCGACGGGGAGATCACGATCAGATCCGCGCCCGAGCCCGGTGCGGTCAACTCGTCGGACCGCAACGTCACCGTCGCAGCGAACATCATCTCGAGACGCTCAGTCAGATCGTCGTCTTCGGTAGCGGGCGACGACGAATCCCCAACCACCAACGTGATCGCGGGGTCCTGCACCGAATCCCACGTTTCGAGACGGTCCGCGGGATCGTATCCGTAGAGGGAGGTGACGGTTCCGCCGGTGGTGGTCGGGTCGGGGGCCTGGGTCTCCCACACCAGATCACCACGAGGGTCATAGCCCATCCGGTTCACGCCGACGACGTTCGCGGAGGTGTCGGTGTGGGTGTCGGTGACAAGACGCCCGGCGGTGTCATAGCCGAAGCTGCGCCCAAACGTCGACCCGCCACCTGATGGGGTGTAGTCGATGTCGGTTGCCTGCCCGGCGGTGTTGTAGGTCCAGTCCGCGGTCACACCAGTCTGAGGGTCGACCAACGAGTCCAACAGGCCGGCGTCGGTCCAGGTGAACGTCGCAGACCCGGCGGATCGGTGCGTGCGATTCTCGACGAGACTCCTGAATTTGTCGAGCTCGTCCTTCCGGTCCTCGTGGTCTTTGGCAAGTGTGGGAGGGACCGGGAGGCCTGGTGGTCTACGACCGGACCCGCCGACCGTGCCGAAGGTGCGAGACCCCATCGAGGTCGCCCGTACGGGCAGCGACGGGTGCATCGTCTACTCGTGGCACCGGTGTCAGGGAAAGTCGGCCAGAGCGTGATGCTGGTGCTGCGACAATCTCATGATCATGCGCGTCACACTGCGAATCGACGACGAGTTGCTCGAGGCCGCGAAGCGTTGGGCCCGCGAGCAGGGGGTGTCGCTCGGGACGGTGGTCGAGGCGGCGCTGCGCCGAGAGCTCAGTGAACCGGGGGCGCCGAGGGAGGCGCCGGCGATTCCCGTGTTCACCCGTGGAACCGGGCCACGTCCCGGAGTCGACGTGATCTCCGCCAGCGGTCTCAGCGAGCTCGTCGACGACGACATCGAGCTCGATCAGCTCGGCTGAGGTGTTCCTTCTCGACGTCAACGTGGTCCTCGCCATCCACCGAGGGGACCATTCGCTCCACGAGGTCGCCTCGAGGCGGTTCGACGAGACCCTCGCCGCCGGGCGCGACGGGCGCAATCGTCTACTGGTCCTCCCGGTGTCAGGTGCGGGCGCGGTCCTAGGAGAACTCGCAGTCGACTGCGACGGCCAGCGCTGAGCAGATCTCGCGCATCCGGCTGTCGCCGAGTCGTCCCAGGCGTTCGACCAGGGAGCCGACGGCGACGTTCTCCACGGAATCCAGATTGACGGCCGAGAGGAGGGGGACCGGGTCCTCGCCGGGCTCGAGCACGACCTCGCTGGCGAGTCCTCTGACCGTCGTCGTGCACGGGCCGACGAGTACTCGTCGCCGTCGCGAGATGGCCACGTCACGGGACAGCACGACCACGGGGCGACGGCTGATCTCGGGGAGCTCGCACCACCAGATCTCTCCGCGGGCGGGGAGCTCGCTCACGACGACGCTGCTGCCTCGTGGAACCCGGCGAGGTCGCCCCATGCGTCGGGCTCGTCGAGAGGATGGTCCTCGTAGGCCGCGTAGGTCGCATCGATCTCGGTGGATCTCAGCCGGGCGCGCAGGGCGGCGAGGGCCTCGTCGATCAGAGCGGCGTCGTTGAGGCCCGCCCGGCGGGCACGTACCTCGGCCAGGAGCTCGCCGTCCACGGTCGTGCTCAGCCGTACCCGAGTCATGCCACAACTATGCCACTTCCGCCGAGTCGTGCCACGCGGGTGTGCCCGTCGTGCCGGTGGGACAGATAAGGGACGCGACGCGGCGGTGCCGGCGCCCGTGGGAGCCGGCACCGAACGCAGGTCTTCGACAGTAGGGTCGGCTCAGAGGTGCGTGAGCACGTTCTCGCAGGAGCTGACCTCGATGCCGCCGCTCTCGTCGACGTCGAGGTGGGTGACGGTGCCGTCCTCGATGACGGCGGCGTAGCGCTTCGAGCGGACGCCGAGTCCGGCGCCGCTCAGGTCGAAGGTGAGGCCCATCGCCTCGGTGAACGCCGCGTTGCCGTCGGCGATCATGAGGATCTGGTCCGCGCCCTGGTCCTTCTGCCACGCGTCCATGACGAACGCGTCGTTGGTGGCGATGCACGCTATGGTGTCGACGCCCTTGCCGGAGAGCTTCTCGGCGCCCTGGACGAATCCGGGGAGGTGGGTCTTCGAACAGCCGGGCGTGAACGCGCCGGGTACCGCGAAGAGAACGACCTTGCCGCTCCCGAGCAGCTCACCGGTCTGCTTCGACTCCGGTGCGCCGTCAGGGCCCATGACCTTGACCTCGACGTCGGGAATCTGCTGGCCGACTTCAATTGCCATTGTGTGTTGCCCCCTGGGGGTGGGTGGAGAGGTACCCCTTGACGCTACCGCGTCACCGCCGCGGTTTTGGGGGCCGACGCCTGAACAGGCGGCGGGTCGGGCCGTTGCGGCCCGACCCGCCGGGCTGGTCCCGATCCGTTGACGGATCGGGTGGGATCCGCCGCCGGATCACTGCTGGAGGGAGGGGGCCCTCATACACCCTTAGGTCCGACGCATCTGATCCGCTTACACGCTGATCGACAATCAGTCCTGCGGGCGGGTTCCGACGCTGTCGACGACCACCGAGTCGACCAGAACGTGGTAGCCCACCAGCGCCGGGGTCGGGATGTCGAGTGCCCGGCTGTCGCCGGTCAGAACCTCTTCGGTCGCCAGTGCGGTCGCCGTCGCCGGATCGAACAGGAAGATCGTCTGTGTCTCGACGCCGGTCGACCGACCGGTCAGCGCGACGCCGACGGCCTCGCGGCCGAACCTGTCGGTGGTGGAGCCCAGCACCTCGAGACCGTCGATCGCCCCGATACTGCGCCACAGGGCGGCCTTCTGTGCGGCGTCGAACGGCTCCCGGCGCAGCAGGCCGGCCAACGCCTGCAACAGCTCGGTCTGGTCATCGGAACCGATCCCGAGTGTCTCGAGGGTGACGATGGCGTCCGCGTCGTCGGGGACCGCTCCGTGTTGCTCGACGTTCAACCCGGAGATCGGGGCTTCGACCGTCGCCTCACCGGCAGTGTCAGGTGGGACGAAGACCCCGCCCACCTCACCCGGCTCGAGGGTCCGGCCCGGACGTAGCTCGCGTCGGCCGGCTCCGGTTCGATCGGTCCAGGACTCCTCGACGATGGCGGTCATCGCGACGTTCTTCGCCTCGCCGATGAAGTCGGCGTCGAGGTCCCACGTCTCGGCCTGCACGTAGAGGACGCCGCCGTCGGACAGGTCGTCTCCGGCAGCCAACGCAGCCGTTGCCGCCCGCTCCAACAACTCCGCGGCACCCTCGTCGATCGGATCGAATCGTAAGAGCCCGGGGGTGACGGCGGAGACCTCGTCGTCGCTCTGGACGAAGAGAACGACGGTCACGGCCACGAGCGCGAGGACGACGACGGCCGCAGCCGCGCGCAGCACTCCGACTGAACGGCGGGGGCTCCGGATCGGCGGTGAAGCCGGCATGTCGTTGCCGAGGTGGGCGAGGCTGGCGCGGATACGGCGCGCGAGCTCGTCGTCGAGTCGGTCGTCGTCCATCACCACCCCTCTCCTGGGAATCGTCGCTCGACGGATACGGACCGTCTACAGGGCTCTAGGTCCCGGACGGGTGAATTCACTTACCCGACCTCACCTTCGCCGAGCAGACCTCGGACGTCAGGGTGCTCGCGCAGAGCCCGCATCGCCCGGTGGAGGTGCACCGTCACGGTGCTCGGTGTGATGTCGAGTGCCTCGGCGGCTTCCTTCGTGGAGGCCTGGAGCACGATGCGGTGGGCGATCACCTCGCGCTGACGTTCGGGCAGCGCGAGCAGTGCGTCGAGGATCTTCTCGTCCATCGGCTCGGGCGGTGGTGGGACCAGCGACGCGGGTGGGGTGAGTTCGTCCTCCCTGTTGCGGCGGTGCCACTGCTTGCGGCTCAGGTTGACCGCTGTGCGGACGATCCAGCCCTGCGGATTCGGGTGACGGCGGAGCCTGCGCCATCTCTCGTAGGCGAGCGCGAAAGCCTCGTCGACGTACTCCTCGGCCCGGTCGATGTCACACACGGTCACCACGGTGGCGCGTACACACGATGGGCGGGATTCCCGGTAGAACGCCGAGAAACCGGAGGGGTCATCGGGGGCGGTGGAGCGCACAGTCGTTCCATGCTTCCAGATCCCCGAGCGGAGAAGGGATTCGCCACGTTCATGCGCCGGCGGCCCGAGATCACGTCATGCGGGCATAGGAGATGTCGTTGTCGATCGTTCCTCCGGTGTTCCAGTAGTTGTTCCAGAGGCAGCAGTCGCCTCCCGCGGAGAACGGTCCGGCGACGCCGATGTAGCTGCCACCGGACTTGACGTCGTAGAACCGTGCCGAGCATGCGCCGGGTTCGGTCCACGAGGAGGCCCGCTGATCGAAGCCGTAGGAGGCCAGCGAGTAGGTGATCCCCGTGGAACTGAAGCTCACCGATGACCCGCCGAAGTAGCTGTTCGCGAACAGTGTCAGCGTGCACCCGCCCGAAGCGGCGGCGACGCCACCGCCGAGGGCCCGACCGACGGCCGCTTCGGCTTCACCCACCGCCCCCGCAGCGCCAGCGGCACCCTCGTCACCGACGTCCGTGAGTGATCGGCGCAGGATCTCCAGGTCCTCGTCGGTCGGTCCCCCGTCGAGTTCGGCCGCCTCGGTGCGGGTCCGGAAGCACTCGGCGGAACCCTGGGCGTCTACGACGCAGTGACGTGCCTCGCCCCAGTCGCCTGTCATGTCGAACTCGTGGCCCTCGAAGGTCGCCGTGGCCGGAGCGTCCCGGTCCGCGGTTCCGGTGTCTCCCTGTGCTCCTGCCGCCCCGATCATCACCGCGAGCAGTGCAGTGACCGCGACCACGACAGTTGCCTTCTTCATCCCCATCGGACCCTTCTCCCTTGTTGTCGGCCTCTACGGACACCTAGGGGCCAGGGGGCGGTATCCGCTTACCTGACTGCTCGGGGCTGCGGCCGTCGCTGCTGTGTAAGCGGATCCGACGCACCGGCCCTAGTGGAAGTGAGGGGGGACGTCGACATGCGACGAGCGGACTATGAGTACCGGACGTGTCGGGCGATATCGGAGGCCGGCATCGCCCACGAGGTGAACGAACTCGCGTGCGACGGTTGGCGGGTCGTCGGGTTCACGACGAGCACGCTGCGTGGCGAGGAGATCGACCAGTTCGTGTGTCTCCTGGAGCGGCCGACGTCGGTTCCAGCGGAACGGCGGGAGACCGCCGTCGGCTGATCGTTCCCCACACGCGGAACGATCCGGGTGCCGACGCTGCGGCACCCGGACCGACCGGGGGGAGGGGGAACTACCGGGTCACTCGTGGGAGATCGCGTCGAGGACGTTGAGGCGGGCAGCCCGGCGGGCCGGCATCAGGGCGCTTATTAGCCCGAAGAACGCCGCCACCAGCAGGAAGATGACGAGCTGGACGTACGGCACGTCGAGGCGGTCGATGAACTCAGCCGGGATGACCTGCACCGTGATGACTCCGAAAAGGACCCCGAGCAGCGTGCCCAGGACACCGCCGAACGTGGCGATGATGAATCCCTCCCAGCGGACCATCTTGCGCATCTGGCGACGGGTCATGCCGACAGCCCGTAGCAGGCCCAGCTCACGGGTCCTTTCGAACACCGACAGCGTCAGCGTGTTGACGATGCCGATCAACGCCACGATCACCGCGAGTCCGAGGAACACGTTGATGATGATCAAGATGTCGTCGATCGTCCCCGAAAGCGTGTCCTGATACTCCTGCTGGGTGCGGATCTCCAGCTGCGGGAACTGGTCACCGATCGGCGCCATTGCAGCGAAGGCCTCGCTCTCCGAGAAGCCCTCCGCGGTGACGGCGGACACGAAGATGTCCTGGTTGGCCGTGAACCACCGGTTCAGCGTCGTGTTGTCGATGACATAGTCCCCGACGATGCGGGCGTCGTCGTAGATGGCTGCGAGGTTCAGCGTCTCGGTGGTCCCGTTGACGAGTTGCACCTCGAGCGGATCCCCGACGGACACCCCGAGGTCCTCGGCCTTGTCGCTGCTGAGACCGATGTCGCCCTCGCCTGCCGTCGCGAAGCTCCCCTCGACGACGTCGGCGTCGAGGTGCTCGTCGAGCAGGGAGAGGTCCGCGCCGAACGCGTCCTTCACGCTGTCGTCCGCCAGGAGACGGAATGCATCCTCCTGGAACTGGTAGGAGACGACGGACTCGATCTCGTCGAGTTGGCCGATGGACTGCGCGAACTCGTTCGGGAACGTGCCGCCGGTGGAGCAGTTGCCTACGCAGACGAACCAGTCGGCCTGCACTGAGTCCTCGAGCGTCGCGGCGAAAGTCGCCTTCAGCGATGAGGCCATGATCGTCGCCGTGCCGACGAGGGCCAGGCCGATCATCAGCGCGGCGGCGGTCGCCGACGTGCGCCGCGGTGTGCGGGCGGCGTTCTCCCGTGACAGGCGTCCGGTCACCCCGAACAGGCGTGGGAGCGGTGCGCCGATCATGCGGGCGACCCTCGTCGCGAACAGTGGGCTCAACAGGTTGACGCCGACGAACATGACGAGAGCCCCGACGGCGAGCAGCGTGACCAACTTGCCGGTGCCGAAGTCACCGAACGCCGCCGCCAACAGGTAGACGAGGCCGAGTGCGGCCACCGAGGACCTGCCCAGGAACGGGTAGATGCGGGCTCCGCCCTGGTACAGCAGTACCGAGCCGACGATCGCGCCGAGGACGATGCCGCCCGTCTCCGCCCCCAGGACCACCAGGCCCAGCAGCCAGCCGAGGACGTAGACGATCGTGCCGATGAGCGGACGGAGCGTGATGGTCGACGAGTCGAAGCTGCCCGTCTCGGTCAGAGCGGCCATGGGCGAGACCCGTCGCGCCTTGAGTGCGGGCGCGAGGGCCGAGACCATCGTGATGCCGACGCCGACGACGATGGCCGCGATGATCGTCCGGGGTGGGAGTTCGATCGACCCCGCTGGAAGCCCGAGGCCCAGCAGCGAGAAGATGCCTCTCAGCCCGTAGGCGAGACCGATACCGCCGGCGATCCCCGCGGCGGTCGCCACGATGCCGACGACGAGCGCCTCACCGAGCACAGTGCGCGTGATCTGCGAACCGGTCGCCCCGATCGCGCGCAGCAGGCCGAGTTCCTTGACCCGCTGGCCGAGGACGATGTTGAAGGTGTTGGAGATCAAGAAGGCGCAGACGATCAGGATCACGATCGCGAACGCCAGCAGGATGTTCTGGAAGATCGAGACGCCCGAGTCGAAGTCCTCGGCGTTCTCATCGGAGATCACCGTGGAGTCGACGACCTCGATGGAGCCGCCGAGCGTCTCTTCGATCCGGTCCGCGACAGCGGCGATGTCGGCACCTTCGTCGACGTCGACGATGATCGCGTTGTAGCCCTCGCCACCGTTGAGGAGATCGACGGCGGCCGCGGGGTCGAAGACGGTCAGCTGGGCGCCGAGGAGCTGCGCGCTCTCGTCGGGATCGGCGAAGTTCGCGTACGCCGTCAGAGTCATCTCGCGGGGTCCGGTCGGAAGTTGCACCGTGTAGACGTCGCCGATGACGAAGTCGTTGTTCTCCGCGGTTTCCGTGTCGAGCGCGAACTCGTCGGGACCGACCGGTCGACGGCTGTCGTCGGTGGCGGGGAAGAATGTCGTGACCTCATCACTCTCGGGCCATGTCACCCCGAGCTGCGGCGGGCCGTTCACCTCGAGGGGTTCACCGTCGGCCTTGAGGACGACGACGCCGATGGTCGACACACTGCCTTCGGCCACGTTGACGCCGTCCACCCCGCGGACCGTCTCGAGGATGTCGACGGGGAGAGGATCGGCGAACAGTTGATCACCGAATGCGACCTCGTTGCGCACAGTGAGATCGGCCGACGCGCCGATGTCCTCGGACAGGTCGTCGAAACTGCTGCGCAGGCTGTCGGTGATCACGAAGGTCCCGACGACGAACGACACGCCGATGAGCACGGCGAACAGGGTGAGGGCGAAGCGGATCTTCTTGTCCGCGATGTTCTTGAGCGTGAGCTTGAAGAGCGCCATCTCAGTCTCCGAGGTGCTTCATCGACTCGATGATCCCGTCGGTCGTGGGCTCCTGGATCACGCCCTCGATCGCGCCGTCGACGAGGAAGATGACCCGGTCGCTGTAGCTGGCGGCCACGGGATCGTGGGTCACCATCACGATGGTCTGGCCCAGCTCACGCACCGCCCGGCGCATGAAGTCCAGGATCTCGCCCCCGGTGGTCTGGTCCAGGTTCCCGGTGGGCTCGTCGGCGAAGATGATGTGGGGCCGGCTCGCCAAGGCGCGGGCCACGGCCACGCGCTGCTGCTGGCCACCCGAGAGCTCCGTTGGCCGGTGCTTCAGGCGGTTCCCGAGGCCCACCGTCTTGACGACCATGTCGTACCAGTCGGGATCCGGACGGGCGCCCGCGAGCGCGGTCGGAAGGGTGATGTTCTCCTCGGCCGTCAGAGTCGGAACGAGGTTGAAGGACTGGAAGATGAAGCCCACGCGCTCGCGTCGCAGGAGGGTGAGGTCCTTGTCGCTCAGCGTCGACAGGTCGACGTCGCCGATGTGGACCGAGCCCGCCGTGAGGGTGTCGAGCCCCGCCATGCAGTGCATCAGCGTGGACTTTCCGGAGCCGGAAGGCCCCATGATCGCCGTGAAGATGCCTTCCTCGAACCAGACGTCCACGCTGTCGAGCGCGACGACTTCGGTGTCCCCGGAGCCGTAGACCTTCCGGGCGCCTTCGGAATGGGCTGCGAGGCTCGTGCCGGCGGGCGGCGCGAACGGTGTGACCATCGTCATCTGTGTGACCTCTCTGGACTGTTCGTCGATCTCCCCGAGACGGTATGGAAAGCCCGGGTCCGTGTCGTCAGCCGCAGAAGGGATTCGGGTGTCCTCCTGAGGGATGACTCTCAGGGCGCCAGGTCAGGGTCCACCCTGGGGACCGGCTAGGGGTTCGGGCCCGGAAGCGGCCCGTCAGTGGTTGTCGCCGGGGCGGACGGTGCCGCTCTCGTAGGCGACCACGACGGCCTGTACGCGATCCCGGACGCCCAGCTTCATCAGCACCCGTGAGACGTGGGTCTTGACGGTGGTCTCCCCGACGATCAGTTCCGCGGCGATCTCGGCGTTGGACAGCCCCCGGGCGATGAGCCGCAGGACCTCGACCTCCCGGTCGGTGAGGTCGTCGAGGCCGTGCACGGACCCCTCCGGGGCGGGGCCGGGCGCCCGGGCGAACTCCTCGATCAGGCGTCGGGTGACCGTGGGTGACATGAGTGCTTCGCCGCGGGCCACGAGGTGGATCGCCTCGACGAGCCGGTCCGCCGGCGTGTCCTTCAACAAGAAGCCGCTCGCTCCGGCCCTCACGGCACCGAAGACGTACTCGTCGAGGTCGAAGGTGGTGAGCACGAGTACCTTCACATCCGGCAACTCGTCGACGATGCGGCGCGTCGCTTCGATCCCGTCCATGCCGGGCATGCGGATGTCCATGAGAACGACATCGGGTCGCGCCGCGTGGCACAGGTCCACCGCAGCGGCGCCGTGCGCCGCCTCGCCGACGACGTCGATGCCGTCCTCCGTCTCGAGGATCATGCGGAAGCCGGTCCGCATCAGTTCCTGGTCGTCGACGAGGGCGACCCGTACCGGGCTCATGCGCGCTCCAGTGGCAGACGGGCGTGGACCCGGTAGCCGCCGCCGGGTTGGGGCCCGGCGTCGAAACTCCCACCGTACAACTCGACGCGTTCGCGCATTCCGACGAGTCCGAGACCGGAGCCGTTCTTGTCGCTGTGGTCCGCCGCGGCGCCGCGACCGTCGTCGCTGACGGCGATGTCGAGATCGGTGTCGCCGTAGGAGATGGTGACCGTGGCCCGTGCCTGCCCGGCGTGCTTGACCGTGTTGGTCAGCGCCTCCTGGACGATTCGGAACGCAGCCAGTTCCGTACCCGCCGGCAGGACGCGCACGTCCCCCTCCACGACCAGTTCGACGGGGATCCCGGCGTCCTCGCAGTGGCGGACGAGTGCCGCGAACTCGTCGAGCTTGGGTTGGGGAGCGAGCGGGGCCTCGTCGCCGTTTCGCAGGATCCCGAGGATCCGTCTCATGTCGGCGAGCGACTCGCGGCCCGTGTCCTCGATGGACCCGAGTGCCTCACGCGCCCGGTCGGTGTCACGTTCCAGCATCCGGTTCCCGACCTGGGCATGGAGGACCATCACGTTCATCGAGTGGGCGACAACGTCGTGAAGCTCGCGAGCGATACGGGTGCGTTCCTCGGCGACGGCACGGGCCTCCGCCGCCCGTCTCTCGTGGTCGCCCTCGATCACCCGGGCCTCGATCTCGGCCACGTAGGCGCGCCGGTTGCGGATGTTGTCACCGAGGACGGCGGCGATCGCGAACTGCACGATGACGCCGAACATCTCGGTGACCGAGAGCTCTTCTTCGGGCGACAGGACGCCGAAACTCACCACGAGGATCACGACGGCCATGCTCGCGGCCGCCCACAACATGGCCCGTTCCCGCCGGGGCGTATAAGCGGCGTTCGAGTAGAGCGCGACGAGGAGGGACAGCCCGGCGGCATCGCCGGGGTAGTCCAGGATCCAGTACGGGACCGTGGTCACCAGCGCCACGAGGAGGGTGAGCTGCGGGTAGCGGCGCCGGAGGACGACGACCGCGTTGGCGACGATGATCAGCGCGACCCCGAGGAGTTCGGAGTCACGCTCGGACCCGGCAGGGTCCACCGCGAGGTCACTCGCGAGGGTGACAGCCATCAGGGCGATGCTGAGGACCCCGTCGACCAGCAACGGATGGGTGCGGGCCCATGAGACGAGTCGATTCGTCTCCTGTCGGGGTAGGCCCGGTGCGGCCACGCTCATGGCTTCACGCTAGCCATCGGCCCGGGGCGGCGAATCCTCCGGCCTGCCGATGCGGCGTCATCCGTGAGGAGGAGGCCCCCGGTGGGACCGGGACCGGGCGGCATGTGTACAGTATGCGCATGGCCAGAGTGAACGTGTATCTGCCCGACGACATGGCTGAGGCGGCGCGCGCCGCCGGGCTCAACGTCTCGGGGCTGACCCAGGACGCGATTCGGCGGACGCTGGCCGGGCAGCGGACGACGGACTGGCTCGACACTCTGGGCGACGTCGAGATCGAGGGAGTGAGCGCGGAGATGGCGGCGAACGCTCTCGCTGCGGCACGTGAGGAGTTCGGTGCGGAGCCCCGGCGTTGACGGGTCGCGCGGAGACGGTGGTCCTGGACGCGTCGGCGATGGTCGACCTCCTCGTGGTGCCCGATCGCGCGGCCTCCGTGCGTGAGGCGGTCATCGACCGGGCCGTTCACGTTCCGGCGCACTTCGACGCAGAGGTCCTATCGGCGCTGGGCCGTCTGGGCCGGGCCGGCGCGATCGACGCCGGCACCGTGGTCGACCGTCTGATGCGTGTCGTCGCCGCGCCCTTCGAACGTCACGAGGTCGCACCGTTGCTCCTCGGGGCCTGGGCTCGGCACGAGCGACTCCGGTTGCTCGACGCTGTGTACGTTCAGCTCGCCGAGCGCCTGGCGATCCCCCTCATCACCAGCGATCGGGCCCTCGCGGCGGCCTACCCGGGGGCGCTCGTCCCCTGAGCCGTCGCGGGTCGCGGCGACGGGTCTGCTCAGTCGGCGGCCACGATCCGCTCGGTGAGTCTGGCGGCGATCTCCTCACCGATGGCGAGTGATGCCGTCGCGCCGGGAGACGGTGCGTTCAGGACGTGCACACCGCGATTCGAGTCGGCGAACGCGAAGTCGTCCACGAGGTTCCCGCGCCCGTCGAGGGCCTGGGCTCGTACCCCAGCGGGTGCGAACTCGAGGTCCTCGTCGCGCACCGCCGGAACGAGGCGACGGACTGCATCGCCGAAGCGTCCCGGGGACCACGAGCGGGTGATCTCGTCGAGGGCCGTGCGCCAGTGGCGTAGGCCGAGTCGCCGCACAGGGGCGTCGATGAGTGTCCGGACATGTCCGAGGTCGACAGTCAGCCAGTCGTATCCCTCGCGGGCGAGCGCCGGTACGGCATTGGGCCCGGCGTGGATTCCACCGCCGATGGTCCGTGTCAGGTGCACGCCGAGGAACGGGAACGACGGGTCGGGTACGGGGTAGATCAGGTTCTGGACCAGGTGGCGCCGTTGCGGCCGGAGGTCCATGTACTCGCCGCGCATCGGCAGGATGCGCAGGTCCGTCTCGACACCGGCCATGGCTGCCACCGTGTCGGCGAACAGACCGGCGCAGTTGACGAGCCAGCGGGCGCTGATGTCCCCGGCGCTCGTAGTGATCTCCACGGACCTGGGTGACTCGTTGAGGCTCAGCACCTCCGTCCCGAGTCGGACCTCTCCGCCGCCGGCCACGACGTCGTGGCTGAGAGCGGTGCAGACGCCCGGATAGTCGACGATCCCGGCGTCGTGCACGTGCAGCGCCGCAACACCGTGGACATACGGCTCCAGCTCGCGGAGTCGGCCGGGACCGATGCGTTCGAGCGAGACCCCGTTGGCGGTGCCTCTCCGCTCGAGGTCGTCGAGGCGGCCGAGCTCGTCGTCGCTGGTCGCGACGATGACCTTGCCGCAGATCTCGTGGGCGATTCCGTTCTCCCCGCAGTACCGCACGAGCATCGCCCGCCCGCGCCGGCACAGCCTGGCCTTCGCCGAGTCGGGCGCGTAGTAGACCCCCGAGTGGATCACCCCGGAGTTGCGTCCGCTCTGATGGGCGGCGGTGACGTCCTCTTTGTCGACCACGACGACGCGCAGCGGCGAATGCCAACGGGCCAGCGCCGCGGCGGTCGCCAGGCCGACGATCCCCGCGCCGACGATCACCACGTCGAAGTCCGGGTCGGATGCGGCCATGAGCGCCATGGAATCACGCGGGCGGGCCCTCCCGCCCGTCGACCAGCATCCCGGCGCGCATGTATGGCTGGACCGACAGCGTTCGGATGGTCGGCGTCGCTACCGTGAGAACGTGGTGCGTCGTGCTGTGAGCCTGTCGATCGTCGTGGTCGTGGCACTGCTCGGCGCGGCGTGCGCATCGACGGTCGGTCCCGACGTGGAGGACGACGAACTGGACTTCGACCCGGCCACGTCGACCACCGTGGACGAAGGCGCGACAGCCGGACGTGACCCGGCCGGGCCCTCCGAAGGCGGAGTCCCCGATGCCGACAACGGTCCGGGTTCCGACACCGCGCCCGAGGGGAGTCCGACGCCGTCACCGACCGCCGAGCCGACTCCCACTGCCGAGCCGGTGGAGACCGTCACTGTCGCGAACATCGCACCGATAGCGATCGCCCCGACGGTGGTCGCGACCGTCGGCGGGGTGGCCACCTCGACGATCTCGGCCCGGGACTCCGACGGCCGGATCGTGTCGACATGGTGGTCGGATCTTCCCGAGGCGGCCACGGCAACCGGTGGTGTGCTCACCTGGCGCCCGACCGAGGCGGGCACCTGGACCGCCACCGTCAACGTCGTCGACGACCGCGGCGCGACCGTCTCGCGCCCGGCGACGCTGTTGGCCCGCTACCCCGTACATCGCCACGCACTCATCGGAATGGGCGACTCGGTTCCCAGCGGGCACGGCCTCCAGGAGACGGACTACCTCGGCCGCGACGAGTGCTGGCGCGACGGCGGCGAGGCCTATCCGCGGCAGGTGCTCGACGCGCTGGTCGACGTGGGTCTCTTCGACGGGGACGCCGCCGAACTCGGCCTCGTCGCCTGCAGCGGGCACGACCCCGACGACCTCTTCGAGACGCCGGTGACCGGTGGGCTCGCCGGTACCGCCCCCGACGGGCAGGACGAACTGACCCAGCTGGAGTGGGCGGTGCGCGCCAACGCCCGCATCGTGACCGTCACCATCGGGGCGAACGACACCGGCTTCGTCGGTCCCGAGAAGTTGCTGCTCCCCGACAACACGCTGGACCGCGAGGACGTCGCACGGCGGATGCGCATCGTCGAGGCCGACCTCACGACGATCCTCGACCGTCTGGTTGACGCAACCGACTCAATCGTCTTCGTCACGACCTACTACAACCCGACCGCCCCGAACCCCCAGGGAGTCGACGGCTGCCGCGAGGAGTGCTTCGCTGAGAAGGCCGAGGAGGTCGTGCGTGCCCTCAACGACGTGATCACCGACGTCGGTTCCGACTACGGAGACCGTGTCGTGGTCGTCGACCTCTTCGACCTGTTCGACGGGCACGGCGCGCCGAACGGCATCGGCCCCGATGGGCTGCGCGAAGGCGGGTTCGGGTTCCTCGGGGATCTCATCGGCGGGCTCGTCTCCGACGTCCATCCCTACTGTGCCCGCGGCGACACGATCGGCGACTCGTGGATCAACTCGATCGACTGCGTGCACCCCGATGCCCGCGGCACGACCGAGATCGCGCTGGCGGTCACAGCCGCGGTTCTCGACCGTCTCGGCTGATCAGGCTGTGTTGTCGCCGCCTTCGGCTGTGTTGTCGCCGCCTTCGGCTGTGTTGTCGCCGCCTTCGGCTGTGTTGTCGCCGCCTTCGGCGGACCGTCCCGTCGGGGGTTGTGTGGGGCCGGCTGTGTTGTCGCCGCCTTCGGCTGTGTTGTCGCCGCCTTCGGCGGACCGTCCCGTCGGGGGTTGTG
>JAVJTC010000018.1 GCA_040219085.1 Acidimicrobiales bacterium | reverse complement strand
CGATCGACGAGTGGACCTCACACTGGAACGAGGACCCGCGACCGTTCGTGTGGACCAAGCCGGCCAACGACATCATCACCAAAGTCCGACGAGGCCGCGCCGCCCTGACCCACCAGACCAATTCCGCGACGGACCACTAGCGGCGCCGTCGGCGGACTCGATCCGGTGACCCGCGCCCGCTAGAACGGGCGTCGTGTCGACCGATGACGAGTCCCGCCGCCATGTCGAGGAGTTCCTCTCGAATCCCCTCGACAGGGCCTTCCTGTCCCACCCCGAGACGGCCGGCACCCTCGTGCTGGTCCGTCACGGTCAACAACAACGTCTGGGCTCGTCCTACCCGCTGGCCGAGCGCATCGATCCCCCGCTGACGGATCTCGGCGAGCGACAGATCCGCGCCGTGGCCGCCCACCTGTCATCCGAACCGGTCGACGTCGTCTACTCGAGCACGATGCGTCGTGCCGTCGCGACCGCCGAGGTAATCGCCGCGGCGCACGACATCGGGTCCACACGGGTCCACGACCTGCGTGAGATCGGCGTGCTACGCGACATCCCCGAAGGAGCGTCGCTCACCGAGGCGCTCGAGGCTGTCGTGCGACGTGGGGCCGCCGAGCGCTTCGTCAACGAACGCCGTTGGGAGGTCTACCCGATGTCGGAGACGGGCCCCGAGCTGCGCACCCGCGTTACCCGTGCCATCGAGGGGATCCTGGCCTCTCACGCGGGAGAGACCGTCGTCGTCGCCTGCCACGGCGGGGTCATCAACGCGTACCTCGCACACATGCTCGGAGTCGACGAGGACATGTTCTTCCGTCCCGAGCACTGCTCGGTGCATCGCATCGCGTTCGAGGGTCACCGCCGCGTGATCCGCAGCCTCTCGGAGATCCACCATCTGCGCGACGACGGGGGCGACCTCGTCACCGTGTGAGTACCGGTCCTCGTCGGGGAACCAGGCCGCCTCCTCCAAGAGCAACCATTTCCTGGCCCGAGACGGGCGGTGGGGGGAATCGGAACCCCTACCTCTGAGCAGTCTGCTGCGACGTCTCGGCCCACCTCGAGAGCGTGGCGGTCGTCGCTTCGTCGGTTGGGAAGAACGTTTCCAGGCGAAGCTCGTCGAGTGTGACGTCGTAGGGGGCACCGATCGTGGCGATGGTGGTGATGAGTTCGAGTCGCTCGCCGTCGTGGGTGGTGATCCGTAGCGGCGCGACGAGGTCTGAGCCGGTGGGAAGCCCGGTTCGACGCTGGAGTCCGTCGAGGTCGGGGTAGCCGAGCATCTCATCGAGAACCGCGCGGAGCCGCTGATCCGAGGGGCGGAAGGTGAGTTCTCGTTCCAGCCGTTGCAGGATGTTCGCTGCTACCTCGTTCCAGTTCTCGGTGCTGTTGCGGATGCCGTCAGGATGGAACGTGAGACGGTTCATGTTCGGTGCCGGGCCGAGGGCAGAGCTGCCGGATCGCACCGTCATCGCGACGAGTCTCCTGCCCGCCTCGTTCGAGTCGACGATGTCGCCGCAGCGATCGACGACGACCGCGGGGTTCGGGGAGTGAGCGTCGAGGATCGTTCGGAGAACGGCACGTACCTCGTTCATTTCCGGAGCGTCCAGTTCACTGTGCGGGTAGATCGGCGCGAACCCGGCCGCGTGGAGCAGCGTGTTGCGATCGCGAAGGGGGAGATCGAGAACGATCCCTAGATGAACCACCATCTCCCGGCTGGGCTGCGCCTTACCGGTCTCGAGGAAGCTGAGGTGCCGGCTGGACACGTCGGCCTCGATAGCCAGTTGGAGCTGGCTGAACCGTCGCTTGGTTCTCCACCACCTGAGGGCGCTGCCGAAGTCGTCGATCGTGGTCTGCACAGCGCAAGGATCTCACCACTCGTGGGTCACGGCCATGACCTCCGACGTCATTGTGGTCAGTGGGTATCGGACCGAGGGTGGAGCAGCCAGGTAGCTCGTCTCGCTCCATTCCGCAGCGAGTCGGCCATGACGTCTGAATCCAGAGGAGCCTTCATGACCGGAATGAGATCAACGATGAAATCGACGCGATCAGTGAACTATCTCGAGGCCCCGGCCGCCGAGCTTCGTGCGAGACAGGCGGCGACGGCGCTGCGCAATCGGCTGCGTGTGAACGCGGCATTCTCTTGGGCGACCGGAACGATTGCTCTCGTGCTCGGTGGCCCGCTAGCCGACCTCTTCGACCTCGACGAGGTGTGGCTCGTCCGCCTCCTCGGTGGGGGGTTGCTTGCGTTCGGTCTCGGTGTGTTCGCTCTCTCCGGTGCAAGAACGACGGTGTTGACGACATGGAGCGCAGGAATCAGCCTTGCCGACTTCGGCTGGGTCGTGGGAACCGTAGTAGTTCTCGCTCTGGGCTGGCTGTCCACGGCCGGCGCAGTCGTCATGTCTGTGGTCGGTGCTGTCGTGGGCGGCCTCGGCTCCGCGCAACTCGCGGCGCGACGCCGCCTGCACGATGCAGCGGATGACACGACTGCGGCCCTCGATGAGTTTCCGCCCGTCGAGATCCATACGTTTCAGCGGGCGATCGGTGGGACGCCGGCCCAGCTCTGGCCGATCGTCTCGGACCACTCTCGCTACGCCGAGCTTGCGTTGAATCTCAAGGCTGCGGAGAATCTCACGCCGAACGGGCCCGGGTTCGAGCGATCGTGCACGGACAGAGCCGGGCGGACGTGGTCCGAGACGTGCACCCTCTGGGATCAAGGGCGACGATTCGACGTCAGTGTGAATATCGACGATTACCCCTACCCGCTGCAGTCGGTGCAGGGCAGTTGGCGCGTCGACCCCCACGACGAGACGACGAGCACAGTCGGCATGGTCTTCGCCATCCAACCGAAGCCAGGAATTACGGGCCGACTCTTCACCGCTGTGACGCACGTTCTCTTCCCGCCGATCCTCAAGCGGATCGCGAAGGGCTGGGAGGTGGCTCACCGCTCGGTGCCGACCGATGGAGTAGGTCGATAGATGGTTCTCAACTCGTCGCTCACCCCGAAGATACGTGCCCGTGGGCGACGCACGCCGTGGGGGAGGACCTGAACCCGCGACCTTTCCGTCACGACGTCGACAATCGGGCCAGCACTTCCCAGCACCCGACCCGTGAGCGGCCGCCTAAGGTCGCCGCTGTGACGATCGAGATCACAGAGCTGAGTGACGACCGTGCTGAGCACCACTGGACGATGTGCCGGGAGGCGTTCGGTTGGCCCGACGCCTTCGACCCGGCCCGTCCCCGCCTCCCCGGCGACAGGATCCTGGTCGCGTGGGAGGGCGACCGGGCGGTCGCGACGGTCGGCTGGTACGAGACGACCCAGTTCCTCGGAGGGCGCGGGCTGCACTTCGGTGGCGTGACGATGGTGACGGTGCGTCCCGAGGCCCGAGGCCGCGGTCTCGCGCGCGAACTGCTCGCCGTGACCTTCGAGAGGATGCGCGATGCGGGGGTGGTCATCAGCGCGCTGTACCCGACGACGGGACGCCTCTACCGGGGGGCCGGCTACGAGATGGCCGGCATGTGGGCGAAGTCACGGGTCCGTCTGGCCGAGTTGCCGGGAGATCCGTTGGGCCTCGACGAGACCGTCGAGCCCACCGACTGGGACGACCCCACCCTCGCCGAGGTCCACGAGACGATGGCGCGCCGCCACGACGGCTGGATCGTCCGGCCACAGGTCATGTGGGACCGGTTCCGATTCGACGCGGCGGCGGCGAGGCGTCCCTCCTGGATGTACCGGCTGCGACGCGACGGGGCGACGGTCGGCTGGGTCGCCTATGACTACGGCTCCTCCGACGAGCTCATCTACTCCGTCGACGTCCGCCACTGCTTCGCCGTGGACGTCGCCGCGCTGCGTCGCATGCTCGCCCTGGTGGCGTCGTCCTCGTCGACCGCTGACACAGCCACCGTCGTGTTGCCGGTGCCGCTGCTCGCGCTGTGTGTCGAGAACGCCCAGCGGATCAGCCGGGTCTCCGACTGGACCTGGATGAGCCGGATACTCGACGCTTCCGGCGCCGTGGCCGACCGTGGCTGGCCGCCGGGGCTCGACGTCGCGATCCCGCTCACGTTGCGCGACCCGCACCTCCCCGACAACGACGGAACGTTCGTGCTGGTCGTCGCCGACGGCCAGGGCGCGCTCGAGCCCGTCGAAGGTGGGCGCGCGGACGCGCTCGAGATGGGGATCGGTACGTTCTCGGCGATGTTCACCGGCTGGGCGGACCCCTTCGTCCTCGCCGCCTCGGGAGCGGTCAGCGGAGAGACCGAGCGCCGGTTGGCGTCGCTGCAGGCGTGCTTCGCCGGTCCCCAGCCCACGCTCGTCGACTTCTTCTGAGCCGTCGGGGATCTGATCCCGACAGGGGCAGCGGCGCCCGCTACTCGACGTTGCGCACGTCGAATCGCTTGAGCAGCGTGTCCCCGACGTAGTTGAGAGCGAGCAGGGTCGCGAACAGGACCACCGACACCCAGATGGCGATGTGGGGCGACTCCTCGAGGCGTGACCGTCCCTGGGCGAGGATCCCGCCCCAGGTGATCTCGGGTGCGGGGACGCTCTTGCCGAGGAACGACAACGAACCCTCGGCCACGAGCACGACGCTCAGCGCGAGGAACGTGAACGAGACCAGAGCCGGGACGACGTTCGGGAAGATCTCGCGGAACAGGATCCGCGGTGTGGACGCGCCCATGGTCCGTGCCGCGAGGACGAACTCCCGGTCCACCCATCGCAGCGTCTGAGCCCGCACCACGCGTGCGATGGCGGGAACCGCGAGGACGATCACGGCGATGGTGACGTTGCGCTGGCTCTGTTCGAGGACCGTGATGATGAACAGCGCGAGGACCAGCGTCGGAAGCGCGAGCATCGCGTTGATGAGGGCGGAGACGACGGTGTCGATCCAGCCCCGGAAGAAGCCGCCGGCCAGTCCGAGCAGCGTGCCGAACACCATGCCGACGGCGACCGACACGCCGGCGATCTGCAGAGACACCCTGCCGCCCCACACGACGCGGGCGAACATGTCGCGCCCCAGTTCGTCCGTGCCGAACCAGTGGGTGCCGGATGCGCCGAGGTTCACGTCGGTCGAGAAGGCATCGGGGTCGTCGACGAACCACAGCCACGGGGCGAACACGACGATCACCGCCACGACAGCCAGCCAGGCGCCGGCCACGGTCAGCCCGACCGACCGACGCCGTGTGAGAGGCCTGGCGGCCGGTTCGACGGGCACGAGGTCGCTGTCTTCGGATAGTCGACCAGGCGCCACTCTCATCGTCGGATCCGCGGGTCGAGGATCGGATACGCGATGTCGATGATCGTGTTGACGAGGACGAACCAGATGGCGATCAGCGCGACGAGCGTCTGCACGATCGAGATGTCCTGGTTGAACACAGCGTTCAGTAGCAGCAGGCCGACCCCGTCGAGGTCATAGATCACCTCGACCACAACCGCGCCGTTCAGCAACTGGGCGGCGTTGATGCCGCACACGGTGATGAGCCCGAAGCTCGACGGCCGCAGGACGTGGCGGGTGAGGATGTACCACTGGGGCAGCCCCTTGGCGCGGGCGACGCTGACGAAGTCTTCGCTCAGAGTCTCGATCACATCGGTGCGCAGCACCCGCAGGTACACGGGGACGACCGAGGCGGCGAGGGTGACGGTCGGCAGCGTGAGGGACTTCCAGTGGTCGATGAGCCCCTCACCGGGGCTGACGTAGCCGGCGAGATCGAACCATTCCAGACGCACCGCGAAGACCAGGGCGAGCACCACGCCGAGAATGAACGGTGGAACCGACAACAGCCCGAACGCACCGGTGGAGACGATGCGGTCCACCCAGGTGTCACGGCGGTAGGCGGACCAGATACCGAGTGGAATGGCGATGATCAGGCTCAACAGCACCGTGTAGAGCAGGAGCCACGCCGTCACCGGCAGCGCGCTGCGCAGCGACGTCGTCAGTTCGATCCCGTTGCGGTACGAACGACCGAGATCACCGGTGACCAGGTCGCCGAGCCACGAGAAATAGCGCACGAAGAGGTTGTCGTCGAGGCGAAGATCGAGGCGGCACTGCGCGAGCGTCTCCTCGGTGGCGCCGGTGCCCGCCGACAGGATGCAGGGGTCGTTGGGTAGCAGCTCGAGCATCCAGAACGTCACGAACGTGACGATGAGCACGACTCCGAGCAGGGAGAAAAGGCGGATTCCCGTTCGGCGAAAGACCGCCGAGAGGTCGTTCACGCCACCCCCACGTTCCGCTACTGCTCGATCCAGGTCTCCGTCAGGAACACCCGTCCCTCGATCGTACGCAAGACCGGCCCACCGTCGGGGATGGTGGCCCCACCGACGTTGTGGACCTTCGGGTCGTGAGGGAGCTGCCAGAACGAGTGGTAGAGGTAGATGTTGTGGACGCCCTCGCCGAAGGCCCGGTCCAGGTCTTCGCCCAACGCCCGTAGCTCGTCGGGGTCGT
>JAVJTC010000017.1 GCA_040219085.1 Acidimicrobiales bacterium | reverse complement strand
CCGGGCGGCGTCGAGGGCCGCGTCAACGGCGGGGTCCACGATGCGTCCGAAGTTGGTTGCGAGTCCCTGGGCGAAATCCGAGTGCCACCAGACGCGCTCGGCTTCGAGGCTCGAGGAGTTGTGCTGGCGCCAGATGAACGCCTCGAAGTTGCCGACGATGGCGTTGGTGACGAGGGTGCCCTGGTCGACCTGGAGGATCTCGACGTCGAGGCCGCACGCACTCCACATCTCCGCGAGCAACTCGGCGCTGACCCGGTTGATCGGGTCGGTCGTCGTGCCGAGCTGGATCGTCCCGGGGTCGTCGAAGGAGTCCCACGCGGCGCGACCTGCGTCGGGGTCGAACTCTGGGAACCCGTTGTCCTCGACGTAACCCGGGGTGCTCGGGCTGAACGGGCCGTGGGCCACGATGGTGTGTCCGCCGGCACGCAGCTGCATGTAGAGGTCACGGTCGGTGCACTGCGCCAGCGCCCGGCGCTCTTCGACGGTGTCGAACGCCTCGTAGGAGTCGTTCATCATGACCATCGTCACCTGCCGGAACGCCTCCTGTTCCTGGAGAAGGTCGAGGTCCTCGTTCTCCTCGTAGTTCTTCGACTCGAGCGGGCTGTTGTCGTGGGTGATGTCGAGTGCGCCGTTGAAGAGGGCGAGGCGGCGGGCGGGGGAGTCCTCGATCGGGCGGAAGGTGATCTTGTCGAGGAACGGGAGCTGGTTGTC
The DNA here is from genome assembly GCA_040219085.1 of Acidimicrobiales bacterium. Taxonomy (NCBI): domain Bacteria; kingdom Bacillati; phylum Actinomycetota; class Acidimicrobiia; order Acidimicrobiales; species Acidimicrobiales bacterium. The sequence continues at coordinate 149,437 of JAVJTC010000017.1, read as the reverse complement.
GTCCTCGTCGACCTGCCAGTAATTCGGGTTGCGCGTGACGACGAGCTCCTGGTTCGGGACCCAGGAATCGAAGACGAACGGGCCGGTGCCCACCGGGTTCACCGCTCCGTCGTCGCTCAGGTAGACCGAGGGGGCGGCGAGGTAGCCGAGTTGGAACGTGAACAGGCTCGGGAACAGCGCGACCGGCTCGGTCAGGGTGATCAGGACGCTGAGCTCGTCGACGACCTCGACGGACTCGACGATCGGACGCAGGATGATCGCGGTGACCTGGCCCTGGTCGAGGGCCTCGAAGTGGGTGACGAGCGCGTCGGAGTCGACCGGGGTGTCGTCGTGGAAAAGGATCCCGGGGCGCAGCGTGAAGGTCCACTCGCTGAAGTCGTCGTTGGGTACGGCGGACTGCAGCAGGTAGGGCTGGGCCTGGCCGTTCTCGTCCTCGATGAACAGCGGGTCGTAGATCGCGCGCATGACCGTCTCGCAGCTCACCGCGCACTGGGTGGTCGCCGGGTTCCAGCCCTGGGTGGTTTCTCCCTCGAGGCCGAAGAAGAGTTCGCCGCCGTACTGGGGCTCCCCGCCTTCGAACTGTTCGTCGTTGAGTCCGTCGCCGGTGGAGCTGCCGCCGTCGCCGTCCGTCGATCCGTCCTCTGTCGCGTCGCCGTCTGTGGAGACACCGCCGTCGGTGCCGGCCCCGTCGGATGCCCCGCCGTCGCCGCCGGAGTTGCCGGAGTCGCCGGACCCGCCGTCGTCGGAGGAGCTTCCGCCGTCGGAGCCTCCATCGTCCCCGCTGGCCGAATCGCCGCTGCCGCCGCCACATGCCGTGGCAACCAGAGCCAGAACGGCAAGCAACACGACGAGTCGGTAGCGCATCGTCACGGGAATCTCCTTGCAGCGGCGAACCGGGCGGTGCCGGTCCGCCAGATCGGCGGTGCGCCTACGGTAGTTCCCCACAGAGGTCAGGAGGGGGTCTGCGGTGTCTCAGGGTGGTGACGTGTTCGACCGGCTCGTCGTGGAGCGCACGGCTTTCGTCGATCTCGTCGAGGGATTGTCCGCTGCTGACTGGTCGTCGGCGACACTGTGCGACGGCTGGAGTGTCGCCGTGGTCGCGGGACACGTGCTGTGTCCGACCGACGTGGGTTACCGCGAGCTCGCGTCGGGACTGGTGCGGGCGCGCTTCTCCCTCGAGCGCTTTCTGGACGCGGCAGCGCGTCGCCGTGGCGGACGGGGGCAGGCCGAGCTCGTCGCGGCGCTGCATGCCTCGGTGACGAGTCGCACACACCCGCCCGGGACGTCCTACGCGGGTCTCGCTGTCGACTGCGCAGTGCATTCACTCGACGTCGCCATCCCCACGGGCCGGGACGTCACCTTCGAATCGGAGCGACTCCGGTGGCTGCTGGAGCGGGCGTCCCGGCTGAAGGGCCCTTTCGGTGTCCGGTCACGGATCGCAGGCCTGAGACTCGAGGCGACCGACGTCGGCTGGTCCTACGGCACCCTGCCCGAAGGTGGCGCGGGGGACCGCAGCGTGCGGGACGTGATGGTCTCGGGACCGGGCGACGCGCTCCTGTTGGCGATGCTCGGCCGGACGGTACGGCTGGATCGTCTGGCTGGTCACGGAGTCGAGATCCTCGGCGCCCGGGCCTGAACCAACGGTCGCGTTTCCACTGCCGGTGGACCCTGCCGTCGGTGCATGTGCGACCATGCCGCCATGGCTCAGATCGCCCGCAATCTCCGTGTCGACCGTGCCGGGCTCGAGGAGTTCGTGGCCCCCCGCCATCACGGGGTGCTCGTCACGACCCGCTCGGACGGCCGACCTCAGATGTCGCTCGTCACGATGGGTCTGCACGATGGGACCGTGATGATCTCGTCGTACCCGTCACGGGCGAAGGTGGTCAACGCGATCCGCGAACCCGAGGTCTCGGTGCTCGTGATGTCGGACGACTTCGGCGGCGACTGGGTGCAGGTCGACGGGACGGCAGAGGTGTCGACCATGCCGGACCGGGCGGCCGAGGACGGCCTCGTCGACTACTTCCGGTGCATCTCCGGCGAGCACTCCGACTGGGACGAGTACCGCGCGGCGATGCGTCGCCAGGGAAAGAGCCTGATCCGGGTGTCGATCGACCGCTGGGGCCCGATCTCACGCGGCGGCTTTCCCCCCGGTCTCACCCCGGGCTGACAGCGGCGCCTCTGCGCCGCTTCGGCCCCTACGACGGGAGCCACAGCGACGTCGTCGGGTGGAACTGGCTCCATGCGAACCAGAACGCCTGATGCGACGGGATCTCTTCGCCGTCCAGCATCGCCCGCAGGCCGCGACCGTCGAGCGTGACATTGACGCCTTCGATCTCGACGGTGCCACCCGCGAGCAGTGTCTCGCGCGCCGCGTCGGCCGGGACGGCGACGAAGCGGCCAGCGCCGAGATCGACCCCGAGCACCTGCATGTGAACCGGGAGACGGTCGTCGACCTGCCCGATCGGGAAGATCGGCCCGTTGTCATCGCGGCCGCCGAGCGGGTCGAGGGGGTAGCGGTTTCCGACCCCACCGTCCTCGGCGACCACGAGCGTGTCGGGATGGGTCGTCCGCCAGTCCTGCCACGTCGTGGTGACGATCGTCGCCTGGGGGAGAACCACGCCGCGCTCGCGTAGCGGGCCTGTCACCGCGGCGCCGGTGAACGTGTCGAACACGCTGAGGCTGTCGAGGTCGTACATGACCTTGTTCGAGCGCGACAGGAGACCTGAGGTGCGCAGGACCGGCGGCCGTTGCACGCCCTCGACGGCATCGGTGAAGAACACCTGCGCCGAGCCGCACAGGGTGCAGTAGGGAATCGCGACGCGTCGGCCGCCGATGGTCGCGTTGACCATCTCGTGGACCTCCATGATGTTCTTCGGGAAGGCGACCGCGTCGCCGTTGATCTCGACCCCGAACACGATCCGGTCATCGGGATACCACCCGCCCTCGGATGCGGACGTGAGGGCCGGGTCGTCGAGGGCCGGGATGCATCCCCGGGCACAGCCCAGCGGGTCGCCGAGGGGACGATCGTCGATGAGAACGCCACCCCAGCCGATGAGTCGGTAGTCGAGCTCGGCCCCGGGGTCGTCGAAGACGAAGCCCCAACGGGGGTCGACGGTCGTGTAGATCTGTCGCTTGAGTTCGACGTAGCCGGGGGGTGCCGGTAGGTCCCACGCGAGGAGATGATCGGTCAGGTCCCCCCAGGGTCGCGACTGGTCGATCGTCGTGCCGGCGATCTGCTCGACGACGTCGACGACCTCCCAGGCCCCTTCCGCTCCCTGGGCGAACCGCAGGACGTCGGCGAGGACCCAGAGCGTCCGGGGGTCAGCGGTGTCGGTCAAGGACCGGACGGCCGGGAAGTAGCCGTCCCTGATCGATGAGGCGACCTCCTCGAGCGACGCCCGGTCGTCAGGCTGGAGGGGCCCGTCGGGAACCGCCGGTGCCGGCGGGAAGACCCGCGCTGTGCCGGTCTCGACGGTGACGGGCGCGACGGACGTGCCCGCCGAGGGCGTGTCGGTCGTCGTAGTCGCACCCGACGAGCACGCGCTCACGACCAGCACGACCGCAATGACGGCGGCGACGCTTCTGGAGATGACCACGTCGGGTCAACGTCGACGACGACGGCACAGTTCCCGCCGCCTCACACCGGGCGATGCGTCAGGCATCGACGCCCGGATAGCCGAGGCCGGCCAGTGTGCCGCCGAGCATCTCATCGAGGCGACGGTTGGACTCGGCGAAGTCCTCGAGCATCCGCTTCGGAATCTGATCCGAGAACGACGACGGGCGCCTGGTGGACGGCAGGATCCGGCCGATCACCGCGGCGGCACGTTGAGCATGCATCAGGTGGGTGATCTTCGGGTTCGGGGAGTAGGCGCTCGCTGCGAACAGATCGTTGTACCGGCGTTGCACCGCCACGCCGAACGCGTCGAGGGAGGGGTTGGCATTCGGAACGGGTGAGATCGTGGTCGGGGGCAGGTCGAGGCGTGCGAGGATCCGGTTGATCGCGCCTTGCGTATCGGCAACGAGCGTCTCGAACGGTTCGACGATCACCGCTTCGGCTCCGAACAGGTCCATGTGGCGGGCGACGAGCCTGTCGAAGCAGATGTAGCGGTGGTCGATGCGGGGGCCGCCAGTGTTCTCAGCGATGACTTCCTCGAACCTCGCTGTTCCGCCGACTTTGACGTACTGGTGGTAGAGGGAGCGCAGGTGTTCGTCCTGGCGGCGGGTGACGATGAGGATTGTCGCTGTTCCGGGAAGCGCCGCGATCCGCTCGGCTGATGCTGCGGCTGTGGCCAGCGACGCGCGGAACGGCTGGCCGCAGAGAACCTCACACGAGAACGTCGCCACGTGCCCGCCCGCCCGGGCCACGACGTCCTCCACCAAGCCTGCGCACGCCCGGGGGTTGTAGGCATCGTCGGAGGCGCCCGCGAGGTGGAGCATCATCTGGTGAGCCAGTTGCGCTTCCAGAGGCATCGGGAAACAGAGGCCCTGGACCTGTCCGAATACGTGCTTCTGCAGGGTGGTCGAGGCCGTCTTCGGGTATCCGATGTGGAACAGGGTCCGGCTCATCTCCGGCGACGATACCGACGATGTCGGTCAGCGGCTGCAGTCGGCGCAGAGTCCGTGCAGGTCGAGGCTGTGACGCAGGGGCGTGAAGCCTGCGGCATCGGCCGCGGCCGTGAGATTGCGATCGACGAGGCGTTCGAGTTCGTCGTCGAGATGGACGTCGGTGATCGCCCCGCACCCGTCACAGATCAGGTGGTGATGGTGCTCGAGGAGCGGCTCGGTGAGTTCGAAGTGGGCGTGGTCGCCGCTGACGGTGATCCGCCGGACCACACCGCACTGTTCGAGGACATCGAGATTGCGGTAGGCGGAACTCTGGGCCAGATCGGGTTCGTGTTCGAGGATCTCGGGCAGGGTCACGGGGCGGCCGGCCCGCACGACAGCCTCGACCAGTCGTCGGCGGCTCCGGGTGTAGCGGTGTTCGCCGTGCGACAGGCGGTCCCGGATCTGCGCGTGGATGTCGCCGCTGTCCGGGGGGTGCACGCTCACGTCGGTTTCCGGTCCTGCATGGGACGCGACCCTAATGGCGTCCCAGGGCGAGGTAGACAACCAGGCTGCCGTATTGCGAATAGGACTCACTCTCAATATTGTGGGGTCGTGCTCACTCTGTTTCGCTTCTCCGCTCGCCGCCGCTACCTGGCCGTCGCGCTTGCCGTCACCCTCATCGGTGCCGCCTGCGGCGGCAACTCCGACGAGGGAGCCGGTGACGGTCCCGTCGTGGTCGCGACGACGGGCATCTGGGCCGACGTCGTCGCCAACGTGGCCTGTGACGGTCTGGTCGAGGTGGTGACGATCATCCCGGCCGGGGGCGATCCCCACGCGTTCGAACCGTCACTGGCTGACCGCGGCGCGATGGACGACTCGGACCTGGTCGTCGCCAACGGGCTCGGCCTGGAGGAGGGCCTCGCGGACACGATCGATGCCAGCGAGGCGACGGGGACAGCGGTCTTCGAGATGGCCGACCATGTGGACTCGATCCCGACGTTCTTCGACAGCCACGACGACGATCACAGTGACAGCGATGATCACGACGGGGACGGCCACGGCAGCGATCACAGTGATGACGACGATCACGGCAGCGATCACGGTGACGACGACGATCACGGCGACGAGCACGACCACGAGGGCGACGACCCTCACATCTGGTTCGACCCTGTGCGCGTCGCGGGGGCGCTCGATGACCTGGGCGACGCAGTGGTCGGCGCGGCGGGCCTCGACGCCGACGCAGTCGCAGCCTGCGTCGCCGACTACCGCGCGGAACTGGAGGCGGTCGACGCCGAGATCGCGGCGATGGTCGCGGACCTTCCCGAGAGCCGACGCAAGCTCGTCACCAGCCACGACTCCATGGGCTACTTCGCCGACCGCTACGGCTTCACCGTCGTGGGAACCGTGATCCCGGCCCCTTCGACGCTCGCCCAGTCGAGCCCAGCCCAACTCGAGGACCTGGCTGCGACGATCGAATCCACCGCCGTGCCCGCGATCTTCGCCGAGGCCCAACACTCCGCCGCTGATGTCGAGGCGCTCGCGAGCCGCGTCGGGGACGTCACGGTCGTCACCTTGAACACCGGGTCGCTCGGCGAGCCGGGGAGCGGCGCCGACACGTACATCGGCTTCCTGCGCACCAACGCTGGAGCCGTGACGACGGCCCTGGGCTGAGCGCAGCGACCGTGGACTTCCTCACAGACCCCGTCGGCTGGTGGATCGAGCCCTTCGTCGACAAGGCCTTCATGCAGAACGCGCTGTGGGCGGGCCTCCTCGCCGTCCTCACGACGTCGGTCGTCGGGACCTGGGTGGTGCTACGCGGGATGAGCTTCCTCGGCGACGCGCTCGCCCACGGGGTGCTGCCCGGCATCGCCATCGCTTTCATCATCGGGGTCGACACGACAATGGGCGCGCTGGTCGCCGCGCTCGTCATGGTGGGCGGCGTGAACGTCATCCGGGCGACCTCCCCGTTGCCCGAGGACACGTCGATCGGAGTGCTGTTCGTCGGGTTCCTCGCGCTCGCGGTCGTCGTCATGTCGAGCAACTCGGGCTCCTATTCGGGCGACCTCAATCGCTTCCTGTTCGGGTCGATCACCGGTGTCGACGACCGGGACCTGATCCGCCAGGCGATCGCGGCTGGCATCTCGGTCCTCGGGGTGGCGCTGTTCTACCGGGCGTTCCTGGTGATGACCTTCGACGAGACCCAGGCACGGATCCAGGGTCTGCGCCCCCGGCTGTCACACGCCGTGCTGCTCGTGCTGCTGGCCATCTCGATCGTTTCGTCGTTCGAGGCGGTGGGCAACCTGCTCGTGTTCGCCTTCCTCGTCGCACCGCCCGCCACGGCGGCCCTGCTCGTGCGGCGGGTGCCGGTGATCATGGTGACCGCCGTGGCCGTGGGCGCCGTGTCCGTCGTGGTCGGCCTGCTCATCAGCTTCCACCACGAGTCCGCAGCCGGTGCGACCATGGCGCTCTGCGCCGTCGTCGCCTTCCTCGCTGTGCTGTGCGGACGTGCCGTGCACACCGCGATCAGCGCCCGCTCGGTCCCTCTGGCACCGACCTGACCCGGTCGTTCTGGGTAGCGTGAGTGTGTGCCGGCAGCTGACACCGACCTGACCGCCGCCCGTGTTCAGCGAGCGGTGTTCGCCTCGAAATCCGGGGATGAGCGGACAGCGATGGCCTTCGAGATGTCCGAGCTCATGTTTCAGGTCACCGTCGACGGCATCCGTAGGCGATTCCCCGAACTCGACGAAGCCGAAGTCGCGCTGCAGCTCATCGAGCGGCTGCACGGCCCAGAGGTCGCCAGTGCTGTGGCCGCGTCGGACGCGGTGCCCGGTGGACACTGAGCTTCTCCGCAGGGTGGTTGCCGCGCTCGACAGCGCCGGAATCGCCCACATGGTCACCGGGTCGTTCGCGAGCACGCTGCACGGTGAGCCCCGTGCCACCCGAGACATCGACATCGTCATCGACCCCGAAGGGAGTTCGCTCGACGTACTGGTTGAGGCCTTCCCCACTGATCGGTTCTACGTCGGTGACGTAGCTGCGGCGTTGGCCAAACGCGACATGTTCAACATCATCGACACACGGTCGGGCTGGAAGGTCGACCTGATCGTCCGCAGGGACCGGCCGTTCAGCCGCGCCGAGTTCGACCGACGTCAGCCAGCGACCATCGCCGGGGTTGCCACGTTCGTGACCACCGTCGAGGATGCGATCCTTTCGAAGCTCGAATGGCAGTCGATCACCCCGTCGGACCTTCAGCGACGTGACGTCGTCGCGATGATGATCGCCAACGTCGAACGACTGGACCGCTCGTACCTGCAGCGCTGGGCGGACGAGCTCGGCGTCAGGTCGGTTCTCGACGAGCTGTGGGAGTCCGCCGTCGCCGAGCGGTGAAGCGATCCCCCTGGCGCCGGTTCAGCCCACGAGGACGGTGCGGACGCGGGTGACCAGCTCGTCGTCGCCATGGATGGCGAGGTAGCCGGCGGGAGACCCCCACCGATCGGCCACCCCGGCGAGGACCTCGTGCATCGTGGCGGTCATCGTCTCGGGGGTCTGGACGTCGGCCGTGTCGGCGAAGCGCATGTATTCCGCCCAGAACTCGTCGAGGATCGGATCGCGGCTCGCCTGCTTCGCCTCGGGTGGGACCCGGGCGGTTGCTGCGTAGTCGTCGACCACAGCTTCGTCGTCGACCCCGGCGGTCGACAGGAGGAGCATCGCGACGAGCCCGGTGCGGTCCTTGCCGGCGGTGCAGTGCACGATCGCCGGCCCGTCGCCCTCGACCAGGTGGCGCACCGCCCGCACGAACCGGTCGGCGTGGTGTTCGAGTTGGCTCAGGTAGCGCTCGGCGTAGCTGAGGCCCTTCTGCGCCTCGAACGTGTAGGTGTCGTTGGCCTGGTCGCGCACCGGGATGAGTCGATAGTCGACGAGGTCTGCGAGCCGGCCGCTTCCCGCGGCGCCCGCCTCGTCGATGCCGCGCAGGTCGACGATGCGCTCGACGCGGATGTGGCCGGTCAGCGCGGCGACGTCGGCGTCGCTCAGCGTTCCGAGTTGATCGGCCCGCAGGACCCGCCCGAAGCGGGTCTTCCCGCCGGGCGTGTCGAAGCCGCCGAGGTCGCGCACATTCGACGCGCGGTCGAGCACGAGACGCCGGGCCACGCCGTCGGTGTGTACCGCGTGGTAGCCGGAGGGGATCGGAACGGGGGTCACGAGGCACGACGTTACCCGGACGACGGCGTGCGGGAGTCCCCGTCTCGTCGGTCGAAGTGGTAGAAGATCAGGGTCTTGAAGTCGCGGTGAGAAGCCCGCCGCGGCAGAGGAGGTCCGGCAATGAAGGTTCTCGTCGTCTACGACTCGATGACCGGCAACACCGAGCGTGCCGCCGAGTACATCGGGGGCGCCGCCCGTGACGCAGGTCACGAGGTGACCGTGCGCCCAGTCGGTGCTCTCGACCTGAAGGAACTGGCCACGGCCGACATCGTCTTCGTCGGTTGCTGGACCGACGGCCTCTTCTTCTTCGGCCAGCGGCCGGGCCGCGCCGGGAAGTTCCGGAAGATGCCCGTCATCACGGGCAAGCGGGTCGCCGCGTTCTGCACGTACGCGATCAACTCAGGTGGGACGGTGGACTCGTTGGCGGACATCCTCACCGACCTCGGCGCCGACGTGGTGGCCACCGCGAAGATCCACCGCAAGCGCATCGCCGAGGAGGCCAAGGCGTTTGCAGCCGAGGCTCTCGGCGCCGTCCCCGTCGCGTGACCCTGCCGGCGGCGGCCCTGTGAAGGTCCGCGTCGGCGTCGGATTCGGCCCGACGGTCTTCGCCTCCCGCGACGAGTTCGCGACGACCATCGGGACCCTCGACGAGTCCGGGCTGGATTCGCTGTGGCTGTCGGAGGTCCTCACTGCGCCGGTGATCGACCCCATCGTCGGTATGGCGGTGGCGACCGGGATGGCCCCGCGGCTCAAGGTGGGCACGACGTTCGTCCTTCCCGGGCGGAACCTCGTGCGCACTGCGAAGGAGTTGGCGACGCTGGACCGTTTGAGCAACGGGCGGCTGCTGATCACCGCGGTCGCCGGCCTCCGCCAACCCGGCGAACTCGCCGCTCTCGGCGTGACCGCCCGCGAGCGGGGTATGGCCCTCGACGAGGCGGTGCCGCTGCTGCGGCGGCTGTGGGCGGGGGAGCGGGTCACGCACCGGGGTGAGATCTACGACCTTCAGGACGTGGCCGTCGAACCCCGGCCGGTGCAGGACCCGCTGGAGGTGTGGGTCGGCGGGATGGTGCCCGCTGCGTTGCGGCGCACGGCGCTCGTCGCCGACGGCTGGCTGCCTGCGCTGTGCACCACCGCAGAGGCCGACGCCGGACGCCGCGTGATCGACCAGATCTCCCAAGAAGCCGGGCGGGCGATCGACCCCGAGCACTTCGGCGTGAGCATCGGCTATAGCGACGCGGCCATCGACGCCGACCAGCTTGCCGGCCTCGCCCGGCGCCGTCCCGACCTCGAGGATCCAGCGGTGCTCGTGCCGGTGGGGCTCGACGCGCTGCGGCGCCAGATCAGCGAGTTCGTCGACGTCGGCTTCTCGAAGTTCGTCGTGCGCCCGATGGTGACGCCGCCGGACTGGCCTGCCGAGATCCGCCGCCTCGCCGACGCCCTCGGCGATCTCCAGACCTGAACGCCTGCGCCGAAGCGTCACGAACCTTTCGCAACTCGACGAGTTTCGAAAGGTTGGCATCCGTAGCTTGCGAAACTGGCCTTCGAGACTCCCCCGATCCGGTCGTCTAGATTCAGCGCCGGACAGATGGGGTTGCCCGACTTTCGGGCATCGACAAGAAGGAGAAGGACAGCGATGGCGTACAGAGGAGGCAGGGCATGAGCGCTCTGCGGAGGCCCGTCAGTTGGCGGGCGTTGATCACGGTTCTGGCGGTTGCAGTGCTCGCCCTGGCGGCCTGCGGCGGTGATGATGATGAAGGCGGTTCCTCCGGCGGTTCGTCGGAGACTCTGAGGATCGGGGCGATCCCCGACCAGGAGCCCGAGCGGCTCCAGCGCACCTACGGGTTGCTCGCCGACCACCTCGAGTCGGAGTTGGGCGTGACCGTGGAGTACGTGCCGGTGACCGACTACCAGGGAGCGGTCACGGCGTTCGGGGTCGGCGATCTCGACGTCGTCTGGTTCGGTGGCCTCACCGGGGTTCAGGCCCGCCTCGAGGTCGACGGTGCGAGGGCGGTCGCCCAGCGCGACATCGACGAGGAGTTCACGTCGGTGTTCATCGCGGGCGCCGACACGGGCATCGAACCGTTCGATTCCGTGGACGGGCTCGCTGCGTTGTCCGGGCACTCGTTCACGTTCGGTTCGGAGTCCTCCACGTCGGGTCGACTCATGCCGCAGTCGTTCCTCGCCGAGGCAGGTGTGGACGTCGGCGCCGATCTCGACGGCCCGCCGGGATTCTCGGGCTCGCACGACGCGACGATCGAGGTCGTGAGCGCAGGGACCTACGAGTCGGGTGCGCTCAACTCCCAGGTCTGGGATTCACGCGCCGAGGAAGGCGCGGTCGACACCGACCGGGTAGTCGAAGTCTTCCGTACCCCGCCCTACTACGACTACCACTGGGTCGCCCGGCCCGAGCTCGACGACCGCTTCGGCGACGGGTTCACCGACCGGTTCGTAGAGGCCCTGACGTCCCTGAGTGCCGACGATCCCTCCGACGTCGAGATCCTCGACCTGTTCGGCGCCGGGGCGTTCATCGCCACCGAGAACGCGAACTACGGGGCGATCGAAGACGTGGCGAAGGAGGTCGGGCTGATCCGGTGACGGAGTCGGCCGTGGCCGTCCAACTCGAAGGGGTGACCGTCCGCTACGGCGAGACCGCGGCGCTCGACGCGGTGGATCTCGCCGTGGCGCCGGGCGAGCGGGTGGCCCTCGTCGGGTCGAGTGGCGCAGGAAAGACCACCCTGCTCGACGTCGTGACCGGGGTCGTCACTGCCGACGACGGGACCGTCTCGGTCTTCGACGAAGAGCTGTCCGGGCTGCGGGGCCGCGCGCTGCGCGGTCTGCGTCGACGCGTCGGCACGGTCGGCCAGGATCACGACATGGCACCATCGCTGCGTGTCATCCACAACGTGAACGCCGGACGTCTTGGGTCGTGGTCGACGGCCGGTGCGCTGTGGTCCCTGATGGTCCCCACTGGCCGCAGCGACGCAGTGGCCGCCTTGGACGCGGTCGGCCTCGGTAGCCGGGCGGACTCGCGCACCGACGATCTGTCCGGCGGCGAACGTCAGCGGGTCGCCGTGGCCAGGGTGCTTCGCCAACGGCCCGAGCTCGTGCTGGCCGACGAGCCGACGTCGTCGGTGGACCCCGCGCTGGCGGATCTCGTCATGGGCCTGCTGTGCGCGGGACCGTCGACGCCACGGTGGACGCTGCTCGTGACGGTCCACGACCCGGCGCTGGCGCGCCGCCACGTCGACCGACTCGTGGGGCTCCGGGACGGGCGGGTCGTCCTGGATGCCCCGGCGGCCGACGTAACCGACGGCGACCTCCACGCGCTCTACCGGACGTGACGGTGACAACCCGACGCCGCGACGTCGGTGGGTTCACCGCTCGGCGCCGCATCGTGGTCGGTGCGGTCGCCGCGCTCGTCTGGGCGGTGGCGCGGGCCGGCGTGGACGATGGCATCGTCAACACCGGCGGCTGGTCGAGCTTCCGAAGGTTCTGGAGATCGGCGGCGGACCTCGAGGTCAGCGGGGAGTTCCTGCGACTCACCGTGGACGCAGCGACGCTCACCTTGTCCTACGCGGTCCTCGGCACGGTGCTGTCGGTCGTTCTCGGCTGCCTCGGTGCACTCGTCATCTCCGAGACGTTGTGGGGCGACAGGATCGGTCGGCGGATCGCGGGTGCTCTACTGGTCGTGCCGCGCGCCGTCCACGAGATCCTCTGGGCACTGCTGCTCGTCCAGGTACTCGGGTTCGACCCGCTCGTAGCGGTCATCGCCATCGGCGTCCCGTTCGGCGCGGTCACCGCGAAGGTGTACGCGGAGACCATCGACGAGGCCGACCAGCGGGCGTACCGGCGCCTCAGCGCTTCGGGAGCGGGCCGGCTCACGGCGCTCGCGTACGGCATCGTCCCCGAGGTCCGCGGCGAGCTGATCTCGTATGCCTTCTACCGGTTCGAGTGCGCCATCCGGTCCGCGGCGGTACTCGGGATCATCGGCGCCGGCGGGCTCGGGTTCCAGCTGGATCTCAGCTTCGAGTCGTTGCGCTACGACGAGATCTGGACGCTCATCGTCGCGCTGATGATCCTCAGCGGACTGGCCGACACCTGGTCCTCCCGGGTGCGACGCAGTCGGGACCCCCGGGTCGGGCGCTTCTCTCTGCTCGCGGTCGTCGCTCTCGTGCCGCTGTCGTGGCGCTGGATCGATCTCGACCCGACCGAGCTCGTCTCGGCACGGACCCGTCGGCTCGGCCGCGAGCTGCTGGGCGATCTGTTCCCCGCCCGACTCGGCCCCGGCGGATGGCGCGAGCTGATCGACGCGACGGTGGACACGGTCGCGATGTCGGTGCTCGCGACGGCGATCGCTGCCGGCGGCGGACTGGCCCTCGCGATCGCCGTGCGCCGCCGGACGATGCGGACCGCACTGAGCCTGCCTGCCGGTGACCTCGCCCGGGTGGTGGGGCGGGGAGTGCTGTTGTTGTTCCGCGCCGTGCCCGCTCCGGTGTGGGCCTTCGTGTGGGTGCTCGTGCTGTTCCCCGGGCCGTGGCCGGGCGCCGTGGCGCTCGGGATCTACAACCTCGGTGTCCTCGGACGCCTCTTCGCGGAGACGCTCGAGGATGCCGATGTGCGCCCCGCCGACATGCTCGTGGCGTCCGGCGCCAACCACACCCAGGCACTGTGGTACGGCACGTTGCCGACGGCCGCCCCCCGCCTCGTCGCGCTCGCCGCCTACCGCTGGGAGGTGATCGTGCGCGAGACCGTGGTGGTCGGCGTGGTCGGTGCCGGCGGGCTCGGCCAGTTGATCAACGAGCACCTCGCCGCCCGGGACTTCGCCGCCGTCACCGGCGCCATCGGCGCGCTCGTAATCGTCACCCTCGTCATCGACAGGATCGGCGCCCACTTCCGCCGCCACCTGCGGTGAGTCGTCACCAGCACCGACATCGTCAGTCAGTCCCCGAAACCGCTGCATCCGGCGAGAAACGCGAGGACGATTGCGATTGAAGAGGCACGAAAGACGGCGCGCATGTCGGCAGGGCGCACATCTTCCTGCCGCGACGGGGCCGCTGTCGTCAACGCCGCTCGGGATTCGACGACGATCAGCCCGACCGCTATCGGGGCATCGGCCGAGTCCCAGATCACCTCCGCTGTGTCGGACCCGGCCTCCTCGATGACGAGCTTGAGCAGGCTGGAGGTGTCGACGTGGGTGATCACCGGCGCTGGTCTGCGACGAGGTCGTTTACCGACTCCTTCGGCCCGATGCGACGCGCGGGCCGACGACGAGTCTTGCGGGTCGGTGCCCGGACGATGCCCGCCGCTATGAGGTCGGCCAGCCGGTCCGTCGACTCATCGGTCGCCGAGAGCCGGGCGACGGGCCGGTCACGGTCGGTCACGATGACCTCAGTCCTGTGTTCGCTCGACGATTCGCTTCACCGTCATGTGGGAAAATCCGCTGACGGTGGCGATCTCGCGAAGGGACGCCCCTGCCCGGTGGGCTTCGCGCACAGCGGCATCTCGCTTGCTCTGCGCCACCTGCGCGTGCTCGGCGGCGTAGCGGACCAGCTCCAGCAGGTTCGCCTGCTTCGTATCGTCTGCGGTCGTTGTCATCGGTGCCTCACTGGTCCGTCCGATTGAGCAGCAGCTCGATCATCAACCGGGCCTCCTCGGCCCAGGTGTCCCGCAGCTCCTCGCCCTGGGATGTCGTGTCAGCCCCTTCAGCGAGCAGCAAGCACAGGGCCATGGTCTCGTCGTAGGTGAGCGTGACATTGGCCTGGGCCACGAGGGCACTGTAACAGGTTGATCCACCCCGTTTCGAGCGCGCTCACATTACGACGGCAGCGACCGGATCGATGGGAGCGATCGGGGTTGGTCCCTCGACCCTGTTGCTTGTCAGAATGTTGCGTCTTCTTCCGGACGCTCGGCGGTGCATCAGGCTTGCTCCGGGAGCGGTCCGAATCTCGTCTTTCGAGGCAGGGTTCCAGCTGACCCGCGGCTATCACCTTTGGACCAAACGATCGCCACGTTGGATCCGCGTCTTGCCGCTTCCTGGAGCCAGCGACAGTGTCGCGACTGCCCTCGCGAGACATGGATGGGTCCGGGGCTGACTCCCGGGTTACAGGCCGAGGCGGTCGCGGACGGCGGACATGAGGGCGTCGGCCATCATCTCGTAGCCCAGGTCGTTGGGGTGGAAGCCGTCGGCGGCCAGACGCCGTTCGCCGTCGTCGGGCCAGACCCAGACGTCGAACAGGTCTACCCCGCCCTCGGCCTCCGCGGTCGCGAAGATCTCGTTCACCGCGATCCGTCGCCTCCCGCGGCTGCTGCCGAGGCGTCCGAGCAGCGTGTCGTCTGGTACCGCCTCCACCATGGCGCGGGCGTCCTCGACGATCCCGTCGAACCCCCAACGGAACAGGACGTCGTTGGTGCCGACCACACACGTGACCAGAGCCGGCACCGAGCCGTTCAGGACAGACCGGGCGGCGGGAACCTGGTGACCGCTGACGTCCGCGAACCTCGCACCCGTCATCGACAGGTTCAGAACCCTCCACGGCTGACCGGACACGTCCCGCAGCTTCATCAGGGCCTGGCCGACGTAGCTGCCCGACGGTTCGTCGGCGCCGATGCCCTGCGCGGTCGAGTCGCCGAACGCGACCCACAGCGGGCCTTCCGCCTCGAGGGCGGCGGCGTTCGCCTCGTCCCACCAGCGGGCGTAGGGCTCGATCTGTTCCTCGACCTCGCGCACCCCACCGTGGAACCGCGCCGCGATCTTCGTGAGGCTCAGACCGCTGCGATCCCGCCGGAGCTTCGGCACCTCTGCCATGGCGCGAACGGTACCCGCCTGCGTGCAGATGCCGGGGGCCGTGCCAGAGTGGAGACATGAAGTCCGCCGTTTTCACCGAACCCCAACAGGGCGCCACCCACGACATGCTCAGCCGCGTGGCCGTCACGGCCGAAGAGCTCGGCTACGACGCGTTCCTGCGCAGCGACCACCTCCTCAAGATGGGCGACGTCACCGGCCAGCCGGGCCCGAGCGAGGCGTGGACCAACCTCGCCGGCCTCGCCCGTGACACCTCCACGATCCGCCTCGGCACCCTCGTGAGCCCGGTCACCTTCCGTCACCCCGGGATCTTCGCCACCCAGGTCGCCCAGGTCGACGAGATGAGCGGCGGCCGGATCGACCTCGGGATCGGTGCCGGCTGGTTCGAGGCCGAACACGCCACCCACGGACTCCCGTTCGGCGAGTCCATGGGCGAGCGATTCGAGCGCTTCGAGGAGCAACTCGAGATCCTCGTCGCCATGTGGCGAACGCCAGCGGAGAAGACCTTCACCCATGCCGGGAAGCACTACTCGCTCGTCGACTGCCCGGCCATCCCCAAGCCCGCCCAGACCGACGGCGAGGGCCGCCCCGCCATCCCGATCGTCATCGGCGGGTCCGGCAAGGTGAAGACGCCCCGCCTGGCGGCCACCTACGCGTCCGAGTTCAACATGCCCTTTCCGGACCTCGACACGTGGAAAGAGCAGACCGCGCGGGTGCGCCAGGCCTGCGTCGACCACGGACGGGACCCCGACGATCTCGAATGGTCGTTCTGGTTCCCGATCGCCGTCGGCCGCGACGACGCCGAGGTCGCCCGTCGGGCAGCGGCCATCGGCCGCGACGTCGACGAGATGGTCGAGACCGCGTTCGGGGGAAGCCCCCAGCAGGTCATCGACAAGATCAACCTGTACAGGGAGGCGGGCGCCACCAAGGTCGGCTTCCAGATGCTCGACCTGACCGACCTCGACCACATCGAGCTCGTGAAGAGCGAAGTCGTGGACAAGCTGGGCTGACCGGTGGCCGACCACGACACCAGCCATACCGCCGAGCTCACCGAGTGGGCCCACGGCGTCACCGCAAGCCGGGCCGGGCACCTCGCGTTCCGCCTCGTCGTCGGCCTCATCAACCTCATCCTCAAGCCGTTCCTGCGGTTCACCGTCGAGGGCCTCGACAACATGGCGACCCCGGGGCCGCTGATCGTCGCCCCCGTGCACCGGTCCAACCTCGACGCGGCGCTCCTCGGTGCCACGTCGCCGCGGCGCCTGCGGGCCCTCGCGAAGGACACGATGTTCAAGAAGCGGAAGGGCCCGGGCTGGCTGTTCGCCGCCCTCGGCGCCTACCCGGTGCGACGGGGAGCCGCCGACCGTGAGGCGCTCGTCGCCTCCGAGAAGCTGCTCGAACGGGGCGAGTGTCTGCTCGTGTTCCCCGAGGGGACCCGCGGGTCGGGCCCGGAGGTCGGTGAGCTCTTCGACGGCCCGGCGTTCCTCGCCGCCCGCACCCGGGCGAAGGTGGTCCCGGTGGGCATCGCCGGAACCGAAGAGGCGCTGCCGTCGGGAGCGAAGAAGCTGCGGCGCCGCAAGGTCTCGGTCATCGTCGGCGAGCCCATCGACCCGCCCGGCGACGGCACCGGCCGCGTGTCACTACCCGCCCGCCGTCGTTGGACCGCCGAGCTGTCGGCCGAGCTCCAGCGCCTCTTCGACATCGCCATCGCGGATGCCGGGGCCTACCGGGGTCACGGCCGGGGCCACACCGACTCGTAGGCTCTGGACGTGACCGAGCGGGCGCCGTACCTGACCGCGAAGCTCCAGGGCTTCGGGACGACGATCTTCGCAGAGATGTCCGCGCTCGCGGCCCGTACCGGCGCCATCAACCTCGGCCAGGGGTTCCCTGACACCGACGGGCCCGCCGAGGTCTCCGAGGCTGCTATCGCCGCGATCCGAGCCGGGCACAACCAGTACCCACCGGGGCCGGGGATCCCCGAACTGCGGACCGCCATCGCGGGCCACCAGAAGCGCTTCTACGACATCGACCTCGATGCCGACTCCCAGGTTCTCGTCACCGTGGGGGCGACCGAGGCCATCGCCGCGGCGATCCTCGCGCTGTGCGACGTGGGCGACGAGGTCGTCGCGTTCGAGCCCTACTACGACTCCTACGCCGCCACGATCGCGATGGCCGGTGCGGTGCGTCGCCCGGTCCAGCTCCGCGCCCCGGACTACTCGTTCGCCCCGGACGAACTCGACGCTGCCGTCGGCCCGAAGACCCGCTTCATCCTGCTGAACACCCCCCACAACCCCACCGGCAAGGTGTTCAGCCGGGCCGAGCTGGACCACATCGCCGCGGTCGCGATCGAACGCGACCTCCTCGTCGTCACCGACGAGGTCTACGAGCACCTCGTCTACGACGGCGAGCACATCCCCATCTCCACGCTGCCGGGGATGGCGGAGCGGACCGTCACGATCTCCTCGGCCGGAAAGACGTTCTCGTTCACCGGCTGGAAGGTCGGCTGGGTGACCGGACCGGCCGAGTTGGTCGCCGCCGTGCGCACCGCCAAGCAGTTCCTCACCTACGTCTGCGGCGGGCCGTTCCAACACGGGATCGCCGTCGGCCTCGGACTCGGAGACGACTACTACCGGTCCTTCACCGTAGGGATGAAGGCCGGTCGGGACCGCATCGTCGCCGGGTTGAGCGCGGCCGGCTTCGACGTCTTCACACCGGCGGGCACCTATTTCGTGACCACCGACATCACACCCATCACGGGTCCCGACGACGCCGACGGTCTCGCTTTCTGCTGGTCACTACCGGAACGGTGTGGTGTCGTGGGGGTCCCGAGCGTGGTCTTCTATGACGACAAGGCCGCGGGTCGACCCCTTGTACGATTCGCGTTCTGCAAGCGCCCCGACCTCATCGACGAGGCCGCCGCCCGACTCGCAACCCTCGGAACAGGAAGAGACTCCGCATGAGCCGCATCCGCGTCGCCGCCGTGCAGCAGGACACCGTCTGGGAGGACCCCGGGGCGAACTTCGCTCGCCTGGCCCCCCGCGTGGATGCCGCCGTCGCCGGGGGAGCGGACCTCGTCGTCCTGTGCGAGATGTACTCCACCGGGTTCTCGATGGCGACCGATCGCACCGCCGAGAAGCCCGACGGCCCGAGCACGGCGTTTCTCGTGGACCAGGCCGAGGCGCACGGAATCTGGATGGGCGGGTCCATCCCCGTGGTGGTCGACGACGGCCTGCCCCGCAACCGTTTCGTCCTCGCCGGCCCCGACGGGCAGATGCACCACTACGACAAGATCCACCCCTTCTCGTACTCCGGTGAACACGAGCGCTTCGCGGCGGGCGACGAGTTCGTCACCGTCGACCTCGGCGGGTTCCGCGTCGGGCTGTTCGTCTGTTACGACCTGCGCTTCGCCGACGAATTCTGGGCTCTCGCCCACGATGTCGACGCCTACCTGATCCCCGCCAACTGGCCGACGAAGCGACGTGAGCACTGGAAGGCGCTCCTCGTGGCGCGCGCCATCGAGAACCAGGCCTACGTCGTCGGCGTGAACCGGGTGGGCACGGGCGGAAAGCTCGACTATTCCGGCGACTCGCTCGTCATCGACCCGTTCGGCGAGGTGATCGCCGCGGCCGCGGCGGTGGAGACCACGCTGATCGTGGACCTGGACGCGGACCGGGTGCGCGAGGTGCGCGAGAAGTTCCCGTTCCTGCCCGACCGACGCTGACCGGGCCGCTCGGGTCGACCGGGACGGCCGCTCAGCGGCTGGCCACCACCGAGCAACGCACGTAGTCCACGTCGTAGCTGCCGTCGTCACGGCGCAGCGCCGTGTAGGCCTTCTGGAACACGCCGGCGCGCAGGGCCCCCCACATGTCGTCGGCCAGGTAGGGCTTCCATGCGACGAGGACCTGAGAGTCCAGCCAACCGCACAGGTCGTCGAAGGTGGGCATGGACCGCACCTGGTGGACGAGCTCGACTGACACTGCGGCGTCGTCGAAGCCCGCGCCCACGACGAGGTCCCGGTATTCGGTGCCGGGGAAGTACCAGGGGCAGGCCGGGAAGCTCATCGGCACGGCGAACTCGTCCACGATGTCGAGCACTGCCGCGATCTGGCCCCGCCCGCCGAAGTCGAGAACCATGCGCCCGCCCGGGCCGAGAAGTCGGTGGCAGGCGGCGAGGATCCCGTGATGCTCGGCGCCGTCGATCCAGTGCAGGCACGCCACCGAGATGATCCGGTCGAACGTGCCTTCCTCGAAGGTCGAGGCGAGTTCCTGGGCGGGGAGGGTGCGGAATGTGACGTCCGGCCGCTCGTGGGTGGCGGTGGCCGTGGCGATCATGTCGGCGGAGCGGTCGGTGCCGGTGACGTGTCCGCCGCCCGGTCCGCCCACGATGTCGGCCAGGCGGACCGTGAAATCACCCACTCCGCAGCCGATGTCGAGCACGGCCTGGCCGGGTTCGGGCTCGAGGCTGTCGAGGAGGCGGTCGTCGTGGGCGCGATGGTGGGCGGTGTTCGCCGCGTACAGCGAACCGTCCCATGCGTCGGCAGGGGTCTCGGTCATGTCGCCATCCTGGCACCACGGCGCAGCCCGGTCGCCCCGAATTCGGCGGCGCTGTCGCTCTAGAGTCGGATCAGGACCGCGACCCAGGAGTCACGATGACCCTCGAGATGACCGTGCACGGATTCGACGACGGTGACCCCGTCCCCACGACCTTCTCGTTCGGCGTGCCCGCCGACGACGGCCCCATGGCACTGGGCCCCAACCGCAACCCGCGCATCACCTGGTCGGGAGCACCGGCAGGGACCAAGTCGTTCGCGCTGATGGTCGTGGACCCGCTGGTGCCGTCCGTGGCCGACGACGTCAACGTCGAGGGGAAGACGATCCCCGCCGACCTCCCCCGGGTGGACTTCCACCACTGGGTGCTCGTCGACGTGCCCGCCGACCGCTCCGAGATCGCCGAGGGCGAGGCGAGCGACGGCGTCACAGCGAAAGGCAAGGCGCCCGGTGCGAAGCCGTGGGGCGTCGAGGGGATCAACGACTACACGGGCTTCATGGCCGGCGATCCCGACATGGGCGGCACCTACGGTGGCTACGACGGGCCGTGCCCGCCGTGGAACGACGAACTCGTGCACCGCTACGAGTTCCGTCTCTATGCCCTCGATGTCGAATCGCTCGGGTTGTCCGGTGACTTCTCCGGCGGAGACGCCGCGGCCGCGATGGCGGGCCACGTCCTCGCCGAGGCGTCCCAGGCGGGCACCTACACGCTGAATCCCACCCTGCGCTGAGGATCCTGCGCCACGCTGAACCCAGCGCGTCGGTGGGTCAGATTGGACTGGTCAGTCGTCGGATGACCGGTTCGATGATCTCAGAAGGCGAGACGTAGCCGTCCTCGGTCACAGTTCCCGTGAGAACGAGTGACCTTCCGACCCTTGTCATGAAGAAGTCCTGGACTATCGACCGCTCGCCGATCGCGCCAGAGACAACGGAGCGTGTCTGAGTGGATACGCCGTCGTCTCCGAGAAGCGGATGTTCGATGAAGCGGGACGTGCTCTCGATCTCGTCGAATCCCTGCCGGGCGGTCGTGTCAGCTGCCTCGAAGTCGGTCTCCAAGGATGCGTCGAGACACTCGGGTAGGTCACTGCTGGACCAGGATTCGAGAATCCGGACTGCCGCCTCATCGGTGGGAAAGACGAGCACCGAGCTGGTGATGGACATGTTGTCGTCGCTCGAGTTGGACAACCACGCTTCTGCCACGCCGGTCGGCTCCAATCGCGAACGCGTTGTGGCCTCGATCGCGTCGGTGCAGACCTCGATGTCCGCGAGATCCGAACTCCCGGCCACTTCAATGAGCTCCCACCCACGACCAACGTCTTCTGGGCGGAGAACGGCCAGATCGGCCAGGGCCTGATCCCGCTCAACGATTGCTGCCGGCTCGACGACTGCCGACGACGGGTTGTCGCCACATGACATGCAGAGACAGATGACGAGGATTCCCGTGATGCGTAGCAGGGCCTGCGGCTTCATGACGCACGCACGGTACCTCGTGTGTTGTTGGCGGCGCCCTCGCTGAGTCAGATCGCGTGGACGCGGCGGAAGCCCTCGACGAGGCGGCCCTCGGGTAGTCCGTAGGTGCGGGCGATCAGCTGTGCCCACTGGGACAGCAGGTCCTCGACGTCCATCTTGGAGGTCTGCGACTGGTGTGACTTCAGCGCAGCGAGCTTGCGGTCGAACACCGCGGTGATGTCGACGAACACGTCGAGCGGCTCGGCCCCGGCGATCCAGCACTCCGGGACGGTGTGGGGCTCGAAGCCCTCGGCCAGGAGCTCGGGGTGGGCGTGGGGGTTGCGGGAGTCCGGGTACACGGCCGCCATCGTCGCCTCACCCACGGCGAGGTGATCCGGGTGGCTGGAGTAGATCCGGTCGAAGCGGCGAAGCGGACTCTGGGTGATGACGAGGTCCGGCCTCACGTCCCGGATGACCCGCGAGATCACCCGCCGGGTCTCCAGGTTCGCCTCGATGTGGCCGTCGCGCAGGCCCAGGAAGCGCACGTCGGTCACGCCGACCTCGCTCGCAGCGGCACGCTGTTCGGCCTCGCGCATGTCCGCCAGTTCCTCGCGGTCCATGTCCTCGGGGGGCCCGGCCTCACCCCGGGTGCCGATGGCGTAGACGACGTTCGAGCCGGCCGCGACGAGTTTCGCCACGGTCCCGGCCGTGCCGAAGTCGATGTCGTCGGGGTGGGCGACCACCACGAGGACCGTGCCGGGCGGGTCTGTCAGGTCTTCGAATGCCACGCGCGCAGGCTACCGAGCCCGATCGCGGCGCCGTGTCGACAACATCGTCACCACCACATCGTCCCGGGCTCGCCCTTGAAGGGGCCGACCACGTCGTTGGTGACCCAGCCGCCGTAGAACGTGCCAGGTTGGGGGCGGACGACCTCGCCGTCGACGGTGCAGTCGAACGTCGGCGGGTAGAGGGCGATGTGGTCGCGGAGTTCAGCGAAGCGTTCGGAGGGCTCGGGGTAGGACCAGGCCATCCGCTCGGCGGTCTCGCCGGGCACCGTCACGGTCCAGTACGACGCCAGGCCCTTCCACTCGCAGAACGACGACCCCGGCGCGGCGCTGAACAACGTCATGTCGCAGTCCCCGGGCGGCAGGTACCACGACGGCGGATGCGAGGTCTCGAGCACCCGCAGAGCCCGGCGGGTGTCGGCGACGACAGTCCCGGCGAGTCGGACGACCACGTGGCGGTCCGAGGCCTCGAGCCGAGGTGGCCGGGGGTAGTCCCACACAGACTCCTGGCCGGGTCCGGGCGTGACCGGCTCGGGGTGGGCACTGCTGCGACGGCGCATGGAATCGAAGGTAGGCGGGAACTTTCCGCCGTGTCGTGTCGTCGGAGTGTTCATGAACCGTGCGCACAGACTGTTGCTGGTACCCCTGCTCGCCGTGGCGTTGATCGCCGCCGCCTGTGGAGACGACGACGCCGACGTGGCTGTCGGTGACGACGCGACGCCCACGGCGGAGCCAACACCGACCGGCGAACCCGCGGTGACCCCGGACCCGACCCTGACGCCCGATCCCACGCCGTCGCCGACGCCTGCGGTGGACGAGCAGGCACTTGCCGATCTGGCTGCGGCCCGCGCGCTGTGGGACGAGAACGGACTGGCCACCTACTCCTACACCTGGAGCCGCTTCTGCGAGTGTCTCGACGCGTACCGCGGCCCGTTCACCGTGGCCGTCACCGACGGGCTCGTCACATCCATGAAGTCCTTCGGGGACCCGGCTCCCGAAGACCTGCCGCGCCGCACCGTCGAGGACATGTTCGACGAGATCGCCGATTCGATCGGCTCGGGCGTGAAGGTGGACGTGACCTACGACGGGACCGACGGCCACCCGAAGAACGTGAACCTCGACCTCGACGCGATGGCCGTCGACGGAGGGACGTCGTACTCGGTGGACGGCTTCGCCCGACTCGGCGATGTTGTCGACGACCTCGCCGCCGCCCGTGCCCGCTGGGACGCCGCCGGCATCGACTCCTACGACCTCGTCTACCGCGAGAACTGCTTCTGCCCCGAGCTCGTGGTGACGGTGTCGGTGCGGGAAGGCGTCGTCGTGGACTCCTCGTTCGAATCGGAGTTCGATTCCGGCTATGAGCCGCCGGCCCGCACCGTCGAGGACCTCTTCGCCGAGATCGAGGCGGCGCTCGCTCTGCCGCCGGCGCATGTGACCGCGCAGTTCGACGAGGACACGGGATACCCGCTCTCCTACTACGTCGACGAAGAGGAGTTCATCGCCGACGAGGAGTTCGGGATCACCGTGGAGAGCCTCACGCCCGTCGCCTGATCGGAGCTCCGACCCCGACCACCGTCACCGGCCACCCGTAGAGTGGCCACCATGGAGATGCAGTACCGACGACTCGGGAACGCCGGGATCAAGGTCAGCGCGCTGTCCTTGGGATCCTGGGTGACGTTCCACAACCAACTCGACACCGACGTGGCCCTGGAGTGCATGCAGGCCGCGCACGACGCCGGGGTCAACTTCTTCGACAACGCCGAGGCGTACGCGGGCGGCGAATCCGAGAGGGTCATGGGCGAGGCCCTGGCCCAACTCGGCTGGCCACGCCACAGCTACGTCATCACCACCAAGTTCTACTGGGGCATCCACGAGGGACCCAACACCCAGCTCACCCTCAACCGCAAGTACCTCCTCGAGGCCATCGACGCTTCGCTGGAGCGGATGGGTCTGGACTTCGTTGACATCGCGTACTGTCACCGCCCGGACCCCGACACGCCCATCGCCGAGACGGTGCGGGCCATGTCGGACATGGTGGACCGCGGCAAGGCGCACTACTGGGGGACCTCGGAGTGGTCGGCCGACGAGATCCGCGCCGCCTACGGGATCGCCGAGCGCCACCACCTCCACGCCCCCGTGACCGAGCAGCCCCAGTACAACCTGCTCCACCGCGACCGGGTGGAGACCGAGTACGCCCGCCTCTACGAGGACGTGGGGCTCGGCACCACGATCTGGAGCCCCCTCGCGTCGGGGCTGCTGACGGGCAAGTACCTCGACGGCGTGCCCGACGACAGCCGCGCCAACCTCGAGGGCTACGACTGGCTCCGTGAACAGATCACCGCCCACGACGCCAACGAGAAGGTCCGCCGGCTCCAGCCCATCGCCGAGGCGCTCGGCTGCTCGCTCGCCCAGCTCGCGCTGGCCTGGTGCACGAAGAACCCCAATGTGTCGACGGTCATTACCGGCGCCAGCCGCGTCTCGCAGGTCCACGAGAACATGGCCGCGCTCGAGGTTGCGGAGTCCCTCAACGAAGAGGTGATGGAACGCATCGACGAGGCCGTGGCCTGAGCACCTCAGCGGCCGGCGGTGGTCCTGCCGGACCCGTCGGAGCGGAGCCCGTCGTCCGGGCCCGGGGAGTCGTCAAGACCTTCGGCGACTTCCGTGCGGTTGACGGCATCGACGTCGAGGTCCGCCCGGGCGAGGTGTTCGGTTTCCTCGGTCCCAACGGGGCGGGCAAGAGCTCGACGATGCGGATGATCGCGTGCGTCTCGCCTGTCAGCGCGGGTGAGTTGCGGGTGCTCGGCGGCGACCCCGACCGTGACGGCCCGCGGATCCGGGCCCGGCTGGGTGTCGTGCCTCAGGAGGACGCCCTCGACACGGAACTGACCGTCGGCGAGAACCTCCTCGTCTACGGCCGGTACTTCGACCTGCCCCGTTCCGTCATCGCCGAGCGCACCGGCGAGCTGCTGGACTTCGTCCAGCTCACGGACCGGCGGGGCAGCCTGGTCGACGCCCTGAGCGGCGGGATGAAACGCAGACTCACCATCGCCCGGGCGCTCATCAACGAACCCGAGATGGTGCTGTTGGACGAACCGACCACCGGTCTCGACCCCCAGGCCCGCCACGTCATCTGGGAGCGGCTGTGGAGCCTGAAGCAGCGTGGTGTCACCCAGATCCTCACGACCCATTACATGGACGAGGCCGAACAGCTCTGTGACCGCCTCGTGGTCATGGACCACGGACGCATCGTCGCCGAGGGCGCACCCCGACAACTGATCGACGAGTGGTCGACACCCGAAGTGGTCGAGTTGCGCTGGAACGACCCTGATGTGGATCTCGAGGTGCGGGAGAAGGCGGTGTGTGGACCGCTCGGCGATGACGTACGGTCCGAGGTCCTCGCCGACAGGATCCTCGTGTACGCGGCCGACGGCGACAGCGTCGTGAGTCACCTGTCGGACCATGACGTCCGCGCTGACTCGGTGCTCGTGCGGCGCTCCACGCTCGAGGATGTCTTCCTGCGGCTCACCGGCCGCACGCTCGTGGACTGATGGCCGTTCCGTTGAACTCGCCCCGGTTCGGCAGTCTCCGGGCCGGGCGTCTGGCCCTCGAGCGGTGGCTCGTCGCGTACCGCCGGACCTGGTGGAGCTCGCTCGCCCAGAGTTTCGTCAACCCGCTCATGTTCCTTCTGGCGCTCGGGTTCGGTCTGGGTTCGCTCGTCGACGACTCGGTGTCGGCGGCGCAGGACCTCGGCGGCCTCGACTACGTCCAGTTCCTCGCACCGGGCCTGATGGTGGCATCGGGGATCCAGATCGCGGGGCTGGACGCCGCGTGGCCGGTGATGGGCGCAGTCAAGTGGGACCGCCTGTACCCCGCCCAGCTCGCTACGCCGTTGCGGGTGGTCGACGTCATGGTCGGCCATCTCGCCTTCATGATGCTTCGGGTTCTGCTGGCCTCGGTGGTCTTCCTCGGTGTGACCGCGTCGCTGGGTCTGGTCTCGTCCGCGCTCGCGCCCATCGCTCTGGTCGCCGCGGTGGCCGTCGGGTTCGTGATCGCCGCGTTGATGTCGGCGTTCTCGGTCACCCGCGAGAACGAGACCGGGTCCATGATCGGGGCCATCCGCTTCGTGATCGGCCCCATGTTCCTGTTCTCGGGGACGTTCTTCCCGGTGGACCAGTTGCCGATCGGGGTCCGTTGGCTCGCGTGGATCACGCCGTTGTGGCACGGCGTCGAGATCTCCCGTGACGTCGTCCTCGGCGGTGCAGACCTCGCCACCGCCGGCCACGGCGGGGTCCTCGCCCTGTACTGCGTCGTCGCCTGGATGGTCGTGCGGCGCGCCTACGAGTGGAGGCTCGCCCGGTGAGCCGGATGCCCCGTGCGCTGCGGGTGACCGAACGCAACGTGATCGCCTACACCCGCAACTGGGTCGTGATGGCGTCGGGATTCGTCGAGCCGTTGTTCTACCTGCTGTCGATCGGCGTCGGGATCGGTGCCCTCGTCGGCGAGGTGGCCGGACCCGGCGGCGACCTGATCGACTTCGAGGACTTCGTCGCTCCGGGGATGTTGGCCGCTGCCGCGATGAACGGTGCGATCGCAGACTCCACGTTCAACATCTTCCACAAGCTGCGCTGGATGAAGACCTACGACGTGATGCTGGCCACGCCGGTACGCGTGCTCGACATCACGCTCGGCGAGTTGACCTGGGCGGTCGTGCGTGGGACCACGTACTCGGCCGGGTTCCTCGTGATCATGGCCGCCCTCGGGTATGTCGCATCGTGGTGGGCGATCCTCGTCGTTCCCGCTGCTGCCCTGTTGGCAGCGGCGTTCGCCGGCGCCGGTCTCGCCGCCACCACGTTCATGCGCACCTGGAACGACACGATGTGGATCAACCTCGCGACGTTCCCGCTCTTCCTGCTGTCGACCACCTTCTACCCACTCGAGGTGTACCCGCGTTGGTTGGAGGTGGCCATCCAGTTCACGCCGCTCTACCACGGTGTGGACCTGGTCAGGCGGCTCACGCTCGGCGAGGTCGGCGCCGAGTGCGCCGTGCACGTCGGATACCTGGCAGCCCTTGCGGTCGTCGGCATCGCTGTCGCCGTGCGCCGCTTCGAACGGGTCCTCGTCGAGTAGTCGACGGCCTCGTCGAGGTCACGGCGCGGACGCGTCCGGGCAGTTCCGCGAAAAGTTCGCGCGGATCGGGAAGGATCGGGGTACCTCAGCCGTCCAAGTCGGTGTGAAGGGAGCAGTGATCAGCCGCATGAACGTGGGGAACGAAGCCACGCTCGTCGCCGCGGCCGCCGCCGGTGATCCCGGGGCCTTCGAGAGGCTCATCCGGGCCCATGACGAGACGATGCGCCGTCTCGCCCACCGGATGCTCGGATCGGCGACGGCGATGGACGACGCGCTCCAGGACGCCTACCTGAAGGCCTGGCGGTCCCTCGGGCGATTCGACGGGCGTTCTTCGTTCTCGACGTGGCTCTACCGCATCACCGCCAACGTGTGCCTCGACCACCTACGGACCCGCAACCGTCGGTCTGAGGTGGCGATGGACGAGACCCGGGTGCCGCCGAGCGCTCGCCCCGGTCCCGAACGCGAGGTTGCCGAGCGGGACCGCCTGCAGTGGGCTCTCGGTGCGATGCCGCCCGAGTACCGCGTGGCGATCCTCCTCGTCGACGGTGAAGGCCTGAGCTACGACGAGGCGGCGGCCGTTCTCGACATCGCGCCCGGCACCGTCGCCAGCCGACTCAACCGGGCCCGACGGGCGCTGCGGGTGGTCCTCTCCCTCGAAGAGAAAGAAGACACCGACGAGAACGGGGAGCCCCGGCCATGAACGACCGCAACGAGAACAGCGGGCGTGACGAGGAACTCGGCCGCCATTTCGACCGCCTCGTGGCCCCCGAGCACCGCGACGGCTTCTGGAACGACCTGCGGGCCGACATCGCCCGCACACCCGCCGGCGCGCGGGCCGCCGCCGAGTCGGCTCGTGCCGGAGACTCGTCCGATGAGGAGTCCGCCACCGTGGTTCCCCTCACGCGTGTCCCCGAACCGGCCGCAGGCCGCGCACGGCGGGCCCGCATCGTCCTGGCCGCGGCGGCGGCGTTCGTGCTGGTGGCCGTGGGCGCGGCCGTCGCGGCCATCCTGCTGGAGGACGACGGCGGCGACGAGGCGATCACCGCGGGCCCCGACACCTCCGACGAACCGGCCCCCGTGCCCGACGGCACACCCGCCGTCACGCCGACGACCGCAGTCCCCGACGGCGGCGACTCCGGCGACGGGGATCCATCCGGTGGCGAGACGGTGGTGGACTGGACGACCGTCGCCGAGGACACCGTTGTCGGCCCGGGCCGGCTCATTGCTGCCTCTCCGGACGGCCG
The DNA here is from genome assembly GCA_040219085.1 of Acidimicrobiales bacterium. Lineage (NCBI taxonomy): Bacteria > Bacillati > Actinomycetota > Acidimicrobiia > Acidimicrobiales > Acidimicrobiales bacterium. The sequence goes on along the minus strand of JAVJTC010000017.1, from coordinate 120,741 downwards.
CTGGCTGTACGTGAGCGACCTCGACCCCGACGGCGGCCTCGGCTGCGAGGGTGTCGAGCGGCGGACCCTGTTCGTGTACGACGTCGAGACCGGCGAGCGTCGACTGGCCGACGCCGGGATTACGAACGCCTCCGGTGGCCTCGACATCGTCATCGATGGCTCGGGCCGCGCCGCGATCCTCGAACAGTGCGAGGGCTTCGCCGGTCGTCTCGCTGTCGCACAGATCGGCGCTGGGGGCCTGCTGAGCGCGCCGGTCGAGTTGTCCGTCGAGGCGCTCGGCGAGTTCGTCCCCGACCTGGCCTGGTCCCGCGACGGTGACCTTCTGGTCTCCTCGGCGACCTTCGGTCCCGACGGCGAGACGCGCCGCCTGTTGCGGGTCGACCCGACATCCGGGTCCGTCATCGAGGTGATCGCCGAAGACGTCGTCGTGTTCGGTGAACTCCCGTCAGGCGGCGTGATCGCCGGGACGACGAGCGGTGTCAGGATCCCCGACGCCCGGGTCATCGACCGTGCCACGCCCTACGGCATCGTCGTGTCGCCCGATGCGACGCTCGCCGCCATCCAGGGACCCGACGTCGTCGAGCTGGTCGATGTCGCCACGGGCGAGGCGGTCTCGGCGACTGCCTCCGACGGCGAGGCCGGCGCCTCCGGGGTCTGGGCCCCCGACGGTCGTGCATACCTCGCGACCTTCATCCAACTCGACACGGTCACGAGCCGTCGCCTGGTGTCGATCGACCCGTCCGGGTCGGTCGAACCGACTGCGGTTCTCGGCGGGATGGACTTCGGGGAGATCGCCGTGATCGGCGCCGACCGGTTCGCCTACTCCTCGTGGGTGGACGATCTGGGTAACTCCGAGGTGCACATCGTCACGTTCGCTGCGACGACCGTGTCTGTGGAGGACCCGGCCGATGACGTGGTGGCCTCTTCGCTCGAGGGGGTCGCCGACGCGACCCTGCCGACCACTCTGATTCCCGACGGCCCTGTGACGCTCACCGATGGTGCGTTCTTCCGGGGTGCACCCGGCGACGCACAGTTCGCCGAGGTCGCCCTGCGTACCCCGGTGTTCACCGCGGACGTGGACGACGACGGGCTCGAGGATGCGCTCGTCGTGCTCGACGCCGGATTCGGTGGCAGCGGGATCACCTCCGAGTTGATCGTCCTGCTCGCTCGGGACGGCGGATTCGTGGTCGCCTCGGAGCCGATCCCGCTCGGTGACGACATCCGAATCGAGGGTGTGTTCGACCCAGCGGAGGGTCCTGTCGTGCACGGACCGGGTGTCGAGTTCATCTTCGACACCCGCGCCGAAGGGACCCCACGGCTGGAGTTCGACATCCGCAGGATTCTCCTGTTGGAGGTCGACGACGACGGTGTTGTCCTGGTGGTCGACACGATCAACGAGCCGATCGAGGGCTGAGCGCCTCCCGGTCCACGTTGCGGTTCGGGTCCTCGCCGGCGTCGGCTGATGGCTCGACCGGTCCGCTGCGGTTAGCCGGCGAGCGGCAGGAAATTCGGGCCGGACAGTGGCTCATAGCCTTGCGGCCACGGAGCTACGAGGCGGCAGAGCAGGCGCATGTGCGGAGCAGATGCGGGCGGGTTCACGTGCTCGACGCGTACGCGGACCGAGTCTGCGTCGTGGTCGAGAAGATCGTGGATCGTTTCGAGCAGATAGTCGGGTGCGTACCCAACAGAGCGACCAGTCCTGGAGTTCAGAAGCATCGCCCGCTCGTTGACGGGGTTTGACTCCTCGGGCACCAGCTCGAGCGCGTCACCATCTGCCAGTTCCTCTATGGCTTCTGAAGCTCCTTCGATGTGACGCACCCCGCGAGCGAAGAAGATCGCAGCGAGTTGCCCGTCATCACTTCGTACCGGCGCGGAGAAGACCTCGATGCGATCGGTCGCGCGGCGGCCTTCGCTGCGTGCCAAGACCTCGAAGGGGTCGGCCTCGGCGGTGAGGTCGAGCTGCTGAACGAATGCGTCGTAGTCGGGGCGCTCGCGTGGCATCTGCCGATTGGCGAAGACGGGAAAGAGCTGCCTGCTCTCGTACCGGCGGTGAAGGTCGACAAGGCCGGGCAGGGGCTCGAAGTGGTCCTGTTGCTCAGCGAGTTTTAGGTAGACGAACTCGAACGACTGCTCGTCATCGACGACCCGCTGGGTCAGCAGCCCGACCGGCATGATCGAACCTTCTGGGTGGCGCCACGCCACGTAGAGACGTCGTTCGAACTGCGAGGGCATGTTCACACGGTACGAAGCCGTGTGACAGCAGGCGCGCATGATTCCGTCTCATCAGCCGCTCGGCGAATGCTCGGGAGGGCTGGGACATGCGGGGTTCGGGAACCCTCTCGATCGCTGAGACGAGTCGTCCGATGTCCTGGCATCGCTCCAGCCATTGGTCACGGAGCGCTGGGCGAAGATCGCCGAGCGCCTCGATCGCGACCCGCGTAGGCGAAGGGTGGCCTTCGAATCGAGAGCGCGCCCGGTCGGCGTAGGCCTCAGGAGTCCGGTTCCGGTCGGCGGTGATCAGCCGTTCCTGGCGCTGATCACCGCCGAGTTGGAACCCGAGGCTCGACGCGTGGTCGAACGTGGGTGCCAGTCGACGATCGGGCCCGCTGGCGATCGCGGCCCAGTTCTCCTGGTGGCGGTCGGTGTTGCCGATCAGGGCATCGAGGACCAGGAATCCGACGAAGGTCTGCCATGCGCTGAGACCACCTGGGTGGTCCGGTGGGCTGATCCTCTCGAGCGCAACCGGTTGAAGGTGACGTCCTTCATCAGCCAGTAGGTCTCGGCGTCGGGATCGAAGAGCCATCGCTTCGGTTTCGTGCCCAGCATCTCCTCGTGGGCGCGCTGCCAACTGCTGACGTCGACTTCGTCGTACCGGTAGCGTTGCTCGGTCATCCCCAGAACAGTCCGCTGCGGTCGTTGGCTACGTAGTCGATCAGCTCGTCGAGGTGCGGGGTGGGGGCGACGAGGTCGTACTCGTGGAACTTGAGGTGGCGATCGCGCCAGTACAGCGACCATTGCTTGCGGACCTTGGTGTACCGGAACCGGCAGATCGGGAAACGGGTCCAGTCCGGCCCGAAGTCCTCGCGCCAGGGTGGGCGGCGTTCGAGCACGGTGATCGTGCGGTCGGCGACGTCGATCTCGTAGCGGATCGTGTCGTGAGCCCGCTCGGGGATCTCGGCGTTTCGGGCGTCGATCCAGCGTTGCACCCGGGCGAGGTCGAGGTCGGGGATCATCAGTCTTCCTCCGCCGGGGCCACGGGCCCGCAGCACTTCTTGTACTTGCGGCCCGAGCCGCACCAGCACAGGTCGTTGCGGGCCGGGGGCCAGGGGATCGCGCGGCCCGTGCGGGCAACGTCGGCCGCCAGGTGAGAGCGGCCCTCACCCGTGCCCGCGTTGGCGCCTTCGGTCTCGATCAGCTCGTCGACGCTCAGCGGCGAGATCGTCAGCACCCGCGCGGCTTCGTGACGAGCGAGCCATTTCATCCGCGCCTCGATTCGATGGCTGTACTCGTCGTGGGGCACGGGGAAGTCCTCGGTCAGGTGCGGCCACCGCTGCACCGCTGACTCCCACTCGTCAGCAGGGAACCACGCCAGCGACAGCGCTACCTTCGCCGACTCGCGAGGCCGCAACGGCCCGCCCGGTGTCCTTGCCGAAATTGGCGGCCGATCGGGATCGAACCCGCAGTGACCGCAGCGGCGCCTGCCCTGGTCGAGTCGTGACGGCGTGCCCGAGGAGCGATCTCTTCGGGGCGGGCGGACCCAGTCGCGCTCGAACGCCTCGACCCGAGCAACGAGCTCGGTGTCGTGGTTCTCCTCCAGACGGTCCCAGCAGGCGCGGGTCATGTCGAGGAGCTGGCCGATCACCTGATCGACATCGCCGGTCGCTATGGCGACGTCGATGCCGGCGCGCAACCAGCGCAGCGCCTCACGGTCATCGACGCGTCCGTAGGCCCACCCAGCCGAGTTGTAGAGCCAAACGTCGTCGGGGTCGCGCCGACGTAGCTCGGCGAACAGGGCGTCTGCTTCGTCGCGACGCCCGGCCTCGACCAGGCACTCCGCGATGTCGGCCTCGGGGTCGGGGCTTGACCGGTAGCCAGCGTCGATGGCCTCGCGCTTGGCCTGGATCGCCTCGTCGAAGCGCCCCAGTCGGCGCAATACCTGGTGGACCTCGTCGAGCACCTCGTGTTCGACGATCTGATGGTGGGCACAGGGATGCTCGAGTAGCGCCCAGTGCGCGTCGAGCTCCGCCTCGCTGTCGCCGGCGTTGCGAGCGGCATCGACCCGATCCGACAACTCCCGAGCCTGCTGGCCGGACTGCTCGAAGGTGATCCGAGGTGCCACGACCGCTTCCTACCGGACGCGACGGAGACGTTGCGTCGCCGCCGTCTGGTCGAACGCGTCAGGGTCGAATCCCACGCCGGCCCACTCCCGCAGCCACTCGTGCTCGGAGTGCTCGGGATCTGCCAGCGCATCGCGCAGGTCCTCGTAGCCGCCGACGCCCCCGCAGTCCTCCGGCGGGCACGCCCGCTCTCCAGCCGTGCACATCGGATAGCGGACATCGGGCGACGGTTCCTCGATCGCCTCCACGACCACGTCGTAGTGCCAGTTGTCACCGAAGTCGTACGCCCACCGCACCTGCGATCCCACCCGGGGTAGCAGCTGCTTCAGCGTGATGCGGCGCTCGTCGATCACGTCGTCATCATCCTCGTCGGACGAACCGATGCGCAGGTCGGCGATCTCGAACATGTGCAGGTGATACCCCTGCCATCCCATGACTGCTTCGAGCATGCGGTTGAACTTCGGCAGCTTCGTCTCCGACGGCACGACGAACCTCCGCCACACCACGGGCCCCACCCCCAACAGCTCGACCCGCAAGGCGCGAACACTCGGGCCCCAGAGGTAGCGGGGAGTCCCAATGGTCGTGTCAGTCACGTTGCCGCCCGGTCCTCCGGGGCGATGTAGTCGCCGAGGTCATCCGCCGTCATCGCCCGCAACTGTAGGACGTTGCCGCATTCGCAGGCCCGAAGTCCGGTCCAGCATCGTGGGCGCTGCGAAGGGCGTCAGGTCGTGTGGGCGATGGGCACGGTCGCGACCGGGCAGCGTGAACGCCCGACACACCAGCGTCCGTTCGAGCCGAGCAGGAACTCCGACATCGAGCCGTGGAACCGACGGCCGATGACCAGCAGGCTCGCGTTCTCGGCGGCGTCGACGAGGGTGTCGACCGGGTCCCCGACCGTGACCTCGGTCTCGATCGGAATCCCGAACGGTCGTGCGTGTTCGTCGACCTGCGCGACGACGTCGGCCTCGAGTCGCCTCCTCACGACCTCGAGGTCGAGGCCTGCATAGGCGACCGCGGCACGCAGGCGGTGGTGCTCGACCACCGAGACGACCCGGAGCTTCCCGCCGTGGGTGGCGGTCATCCTGGCCGCCCACACGAGGGTCGCGATGTTGTCGGGATCGCCGTCGATCCCCACCACGACCTCGGCCCAGCGTTCGAGCGGCGTGGTCACGGGGACGATCACGACCGGCGCCGGTATCCGGTGGAGCAGCTTGGAGGCAGTGGACCCCACGTAGCTCCGGGTCCAGCGATGCCAGCCGTGTTCACCGACGACCACGCCGTCCGCCCCGCGTTCCGTCACGACCTCGGCGAGGGCGTCGGCGGCCCGCTGATAGCGGATCTCGCCGGTCGCGCCCGGCACGAGGGGTAGCCAGTCCTGTTCCATCGCCCGTTCCGCCTGGTTGGCCCGTGCGTCGGGGTCGAGGTTCACGATCGCGCCGACGACATCGGAGACCGGGTGGACCGCGTGGACGAGGTGGACCCTCTCGGGGCCACCCACAGCCATCGCCGCCCACAACAGGGCGAACATGGACGCCTCGGAGCCGTCGACACCGACGACGGCGGAGTGGAAGTTCACGAAGGATCTCCTCTGTCGGGGGCTCTACCGTCGACCACGACCACAGGGCGTCGGGCGTCCCGAACGATCCGGGCGGTCGTGCTGCCCCCCAGAAGCCGGCGGATACCTCGTCGGCCCCTGGTCGCGATCACTATCACCGCGTCGTCGCCGGCATGGGCGAGAACCGCCTTCGGGACGTCGTCGCCGTCGAGCACGGTCACGTCGGCGGAGGTCGGCTCCGCACCACCGGTGGCGACGGTCACGGTCTCGACGGCAGCTTCCAGCAGCGTCGCCAACTCGGTAGCGACCGGCCGGGCCGCGGCCGCCGTCGGCGAACCGTCGTCGGTGAGGACGACACGGGTCACGACGAACGCGTCTGCGGTGACGCAGGAGGGGCCGATGAGAACAGTGGGCCGACCGGTCACCCGGACGACCTTTTCGGCCATCGACCCGAGGTAGCCGTCGAGGTGCAACGCGTTCGCCGATGTCGCCATGCAGACCACGGCGTCCCGACGCGCCGCGATCGCGTTCTCGGCGAACGGATCCGCGACGACCTCTATCCGTGCATCGTCACCCAGGGAGGCCACAGCTTCCGACGCGGCGATCTCGGCGCGGCGTCCGGCCACCTCGTGGGGGTCCTCCACGGCGCTCAACACGACGATGCGGCCCTCGAGGAGGCGCGCGAGTTGTGCTCCCGGGCCAACGGCAGCGGTCGCCCCGGCCGACTCGAGCGGGACCACGACCGGTGTGCCGGTGGGGAAGATGGGTGTGGTCATGCGCGAGAGTGCTCCGATCGGCGACAATGGTCGCCATGCCGATCCGGGTCTTCCTGCTGGACGACCACGAAGTGGTCCGTCGCGGCGTCGCTGAGATGCTCGAAGCCAACGACGACATCGTCGTCGTCGGTGAAGCCGCGACCGCGGCCGAGGCGCTCGGCGTGGTCGGGGACACCCAGCCCGACGTCGCGGTGATCGACGTGCGACTCGAGGACGGGAACGGGATCGAGGTGTGCCGCGACATCCACTCGGCGCACCCGGAGGTTGCCTGCCTCATCTTCACGTCGTTCTCGGACGACCAGTCGCTGGTGGACGCGAGCCTCGCCGGCGCGGCCGGCTTCGTGCTGAAACAGGTGCGGGGCAACGAGCTCGCCGACTCCATCCGCCGGGTCGCCGGCGGTGCCGTGCTGTTGGACAGGGCCACCGTCCGGCTCGCGCTCCAGCGCCTGCGCGAGTCCGGCAGCGGTCTGGTCGAGGAGTTGACCGATCAGGAACGCCGGATCTTCGAACTGATCGGCGAAGGTCTCTCCAACAGGGAGATCGGCGAAGAGATGTATCTCGCGGAGAAGACGGTGAAGAACTACGTCTCCAACCTCCTCGCGAAGCTCGGGATGCAGCGCCGTACCGAAGCGGCGGCGCTGGCCGCCCGCCTCGACGAACGGCGACGTGCCCGGCTCGGCACCGACGACGACTGAACCCGACGCGACCGTCACGCGTCGGTGCCCAGCGGCACGCTCCACCGCAGCACCGTCCCCTCGTCGGGAGAACAGCTGATCGAACTCTCGCCGCCGAGCAGCGCAGCGCGGCGCTCCATGTTCTCCAGGCCGCTGCGACGCGACGGGGGTGACGTGAAGCCGACCCCGTCGTCGCGGACCTCGACGCGTAGGCGGTGCGGTTCGACGACCACCGCGACGGTCGCCTCCGTGGCGGAGGCGTGACGGGCGACGTTGGCGAGGGCCTCGCGGATGGTGGGCACGACGTGGTCGGCGACCACCGACGGGAGACTCTCGAGAGGGCCTTCGATGCACACCTTGGGATCGAAGCCGAGACTGGCCTGGAGCAGGTCCGCGACGGAGTGGATCTCCCCGTGCAGCAGATGATCGTCGCCGGGGGCGTGCTGGAGACCGAAGATCGCCGACCGGATCTCGGTTATCACCCGGTCGATCGTGTCGATCGACCGGTCGATCCGTGCCGAGACCGGTCCGGCGGGAATCTCCGGAGCGACGGCCTCTAGCCCCATCCCGAGCGCGAAGAGCTCCTGGATCACCGTGTCGTGGAGTTCGCGGGCGATCCTGTCGTGATCCTCGGCGATCAGGCGTCGACGGTTCGCGAGAGAGGCGCGCTCCTCGGCCGCGAGCCAGTCGCTCACGTCTCGCACGGCGGCGATGGTCATGTCACCGTCGACGGTTGTGATCGGTGACAGCGAGATCTGTACCGGCACGACGGTGCCGTCGGCTCTCAGCGCGTCGAGACGTCGGCCCTGTCCCATGGGCCGGCGCGTCGGGTTGTCGTCGTAGCGCTCACGCTGGGAGATGTGGCGGCCACGGCGCTCGACCGGTACGAGTTCCTCCACGGACATGGCGACGAGTGTCTCGACAGAATGCTTGAACAGGTGCTCGCTGGCGAGGTTGGCGGCCCGGATGCGCCCGGTTTCGTCTACCAGCACCATCGCGTCGGGTGCGGCATCCCACAGCTGCGACGGCGGGAGCAGCGCGGCGGGGGACGGCACTGTGTCAGCCATGGTCCGATCGTAGGCGAACAGCTCACGCGGACATGGCTGTGACGGTGCCGGCAGAGGGGGTACCCCCACCGGCATCGAGGATTCCCGACAGCGACTGGAGGAATCGCCGCAGCACGGTCACGGTGATGCGACGAGCGATGTCGGCGTCGCCGGACAGGCGGGGAACCGGGTCAGCCAGTCGGTAGCGACCCAGCATGTCGAGATCCGTGAAGTGCGGGCCACAGCCCGAGAGCTGGAGGTCAGCGTCCACTGAAGCGACGAGTCGTCCACCCGTCGGGTTCCATTCGATGGGTATCACGACGGCGTTCTCGCGCAGGCGGGCCACCCCGACCTCCACGGCCACCCATCCCGGCGGGGTGATGTCAGGGCCGCGCGCCCCCGCCTCGATCCAGGTGGCGCGATCGGGACGGTAGGCCTGCTTGAGGATCTCAGCCAGTTGTGGCCGGACGGTCTCGCCGAACGTGGCGACCACCTGGTCGAGCGGTCTGTCGACCCGGATGAAGTCGTGGATGAACATGGTCCCTCGTTCTCGCGGCCCGGTCAGTCGCCGAGGTCGGGTGGCCGGATCGTTATCACCGGGCACGGTGCACGGTGCACGGTCGCCATGGTCACGCTGCCCAGGACGAGGCGACCGAGGCCGGACTTTCCGTGGGTGGCCATGGCGAGCAGTGCCGCCTTGGAGGCCAGAGCGTGCTCGACGATCGCGTGCTCGGCATGGCGGTTGTGGAGGACCTCGAAGTTCACGTCGCGGCCGAGCTCGCGACGGACGTCCGATGCGATCGACTGGACGTGGCCGCTCTCGCTACCGACGTCGGCGCCGCCGGTCGAGCGGAAGGCAGAGCCCGCATCCGGGTCGTGGACCTCGATGATCTCGACGTCGAGGCCGAACGCAACCGCCCACGCGGTGGCCACGGGAACAGCGGCCTCGGAGAAGTCGGATCCGTCGACCGTCGCGAGGATCGAACCCGACAGCGTGAACTCGGTGTTGCACGACGGTCCCACGAGGACGAGGGGGCCGTAGGTGCGCTGCAGCAGCCCTTCCGACGTCGAGCCGAGCGCGGCGCCGGTGTGGCTGTGGCCGACCGTCGAGATGCAGGCGAGCGTCCCCGGATTCTCGGCGATCATCTCACCCAGAACGTCCGCGACGGCTGCGTCGGTCGTGACCACCTCGGCTGTCACACCAGCGAGGCCTTCGACCTGCGCGTCGATCATCGCTGAGCGCTCGTCTTCGCCTCCCGGCGGCGCGATGCTCACCGCTTTCACGGGGGAACTCATCGCCGCCCCGAGCGCGACTGCGACGGGAAGGGACCGGGCCGACATTGCCGAACCGTCGAGGGGTACGAGTATCTCGCTGTACATCAGGTGTTTGCTCCAGGTCGAGGAGTCGGTGGCCCGTGTGGTCGCCCGTCGGTGCCCTGTCCGTCCCAGTCTCGCCCAGCATCGGGCCTCCGTGCTGGCGAAGTGAGGGCCGAAGGTCACGACCCGCCGGGGACCTTCGACCCTCCCGGACCGTGGTGGTGAACGTCCACGATGGATGAGAGGCGCCGGCCGTACTGGCGGCGAAGAGGAGGAGAGAGAGAAAATGGACAACCACGACATCATCGACGAGGCCACTCGCAGCCGCCTCCGGATCCGCTACAGCGCGAGAGGTGCGGCCATCGGTGTGGTGGTGGTCTTCGGACTTCTCATGGCCGCCACCCGGCTCGCAACCCCCGACTTCGGCATCGCCTTCGCTGTTGGCGTGTCGTCCTTCATGGCGCTGTGGGCCGGTTCGTCGTTCGGCGTGATCTTCGGCAACGCCGCCTACGAGGCGCGCTTCGGGCACAAGACCGATGCTGAGGACGTCGCCATCGACGACGCCGAGATCCACTCCATCACAACTTCCATCTCCCACGACCGGGCGGCATAGGCGGGTCCCATGATCACGCCGATCTCGTCCATCGTCGTCGGCGTCGACGGTTCACCCGCATCCCGTGAAGCGCTGCGCTGGTCCCTCAAGGCCGCGCAGCGCTTTCGCGTACCGGTGACGGCGGTCACCACGTGGTCGTACCCGTGGATCGCCGCTGCGCCGGCGCCGGTCGGGATGCCGGTGCCCCCGGCGGACTCGATGGAGGAGGCCGCCGGGGAGATCCAGGCGGCCATGATCGCCGAGTTCGATCCGGGTGACGTGACCGTGACCCCTTCGATCTCGTGTGGGGAGGCGGCCACCACGCTTCTGGCCGAGGCTGATGATGCGGGGCTGCTCGTGGTCGGCAGTCGCGGCCACGGTGCCTTCCGGGGGGCGCTGCTCGGATCGGTGAGTAGCCGCTGCGTCTCCCATGCGGAGGTGCCGGTGCTCATCGTTCCCGGCGACGCCCGCGGCCGGGAGGGCCCGGCGCGGATCGTCGTCGGTGTCGACGGTTCCCAGGACGCAGCCCGCGCTCTCATGTGGGCGCTCGCCTGGGCCCGGCCCGGTGTCGACACGGTCGAGGCGGTCCACGTCATGAACTTCCCGGACGCCGTCGACGTCGCCGACGCGGTCGACCGCGCCGACCGCGAGGCCGAGATCGCCCGAGGGCGACTGACCGACACGATGGCGCCGGCCGAGGCCTTCGCCGACGAGACCGGTGTCGACTTCACCATGCACTTCGTCCCGGGCGACCCCCGCGACGTCCTCCACGATCGTGGCTTCGCCGCTGACCTGCTCGTCGTCGGTGGCCGGGGTCGCGGACCGATAGCGTCGATGCTGCTCGGCTCGGTCGCCAGCTACCTGGTGCACCATCTCGACGGACCGCTGGTGGTCGTTCCCGGCGCCCGCCGGGACTGACCGTCACGGACTGGAAGAGGCAGCCTCGAATAGGGTCCTCACCCATGTCGGGACGTCGTGTCGTGGTGACCGGGGGTGCGAAGGGGATCGGGCTCGCCGTTCTCGAGCGTTTCGTGGCCGAGGGCGACACCGTCGTCGCACTGGGGCGTGACGTAGATGCGCTCGCCGCGGTCGCGGACCGTGCCGAGACCGCTGTCTGTGACGTCACGGACCCCGGGACCGTCGCCGCGGTGTTCGCCGGTCTCGGCCGGATCGACGTTCTCGTGAACAACGCCGGTGCTGCGAGTTCGGCGCCGATCAGCCGCCTGACGGTCGAGGAGATGGAGCGCCTGTGGCGCATCAACACGATCGGCGTGATGTTGTGCACGCAGGCCGTGCTTCCTGCCATGCGTGAGCACGGAGAGGGCCGGATCGTCACCGTCGCGTCGTACGCGGCGCGCGTCGGAGCGCCCTACATCGCCGCGTACGTCTCGTCGAAGCACGCGGCGCTGGGCTTCATGCGGTCCGTGGCCGCCGAGTTGCGCGGTACCGGGGTGACGGCCAACACGGTGTGCCCCGCCTACGTCGAGACCGAGATGGCCGAGCAGGCGATCACGACCATCAGAGACAAGACCGGCGTGGACCGCGCCGCAGCGATCGATGCCCTCGTGGGGTTCTCCGGACTCGGTCGCCTGATCCGACCCGACGAGGTCGCCGAGGCCGTGGCCTACTTCGCCGGCGAGCGCTCGGGAGCGGTCAACGGGCAGTCACTGGTCATCGACGGCGGCGGGCTCCAGTTCTGAGACTCAGCTGCCGGCGGCGCGGATGGCCTCGAAGACCCTGCGTGGCGTCGTCGGCATGTCCACGTGGCGCACACCGAGGTGCGCGAGTGCATCCACCACGGCGTTCTGCACCGCCGGCGTGGCGCCGACCGTCCCGGATTCACCGATGCCCTTGGCCCCGAGCGGGTTGAGCGGGGTGGGCGTCTCCTGGACGATCCGGTCGAAGTCCGGGAGCTCGGCGGCCGAGATCACCGTGTAGTCGGTGAAGGTCGACGTCAGCAGGTTCCCGTCGGCGTCGTAGACGACCTCCTCGAGAAGTGCCTGCGCGATGCCCGCGGCGAGCCCGCCGTGGATCTGACCGGCAGCGAGCAGCGGGTTGATCAGCGTGCCTGCGTCGTCCACGGCGACGAAGCGGACCAACTCGACCGCGCCGGTCTCGGTGTCCACCTCGACGACCGCGACGTGTGACCCGAAGGGGAACGTCGATCCGTGCTGGACGAAGTCACTGGTGGCGGCCAGCGGTTCCGGGGTCTCGGCGGCTACGTCCGACCAGCCGACCGAGCGGGCGGGCGTGCCCTGGACGTGGAACCGGCCGGTGGAGCTGTCGAGAACGATGTCGTCGACAGCTGCCTCCAGGAGTTCCGCCGCGACCTCCCGGGCGAGCTCGGCGAGCTTCTCCGCGGCATCGGCCATCGAGGACCCGGCCACCTGCACCGAGCGTGAACCGCCGGTGATGCCCGAGCTCGGGACGGCGTCGGTGTCGCCGTGCACGAGGGTGATCGCCGGGATCGCCACGCCGGTGCGGTCGGCGATGAGCATCGCCCACGTCGTCGCATGGCCCTGGCCGTAGGGTGTCGCCCCGGTGCGGGCCAGGATCGACCCGTCGTCGCAGAGTTCCACGGACGCGAACTCCGTGTGCTCGGCGCCCGGTGCGGTCACCTCGACGTAGGACGACAGACCGATGCCGAGGGCCCGGGTGTCCCCGGACCCCCGGCGGGCGCGCTGTTGCACCCGGAGGTCGTCGTATCCGACAGCGTCCAGGGCGGTCTCGAGCGCGCTGTGGTACGCGCCGTTGTCGTAGGTGAACCCGCCGGGCGTCGTGTACGGGAAGACATCTGCGGCCAGGAGGTTCCGGCGCCGGACATCGGCGGGGTCGAGCCCGGCCTGAGCGGCGAAGGCGTCGACGGCGCGCTCGATTGCCGCCGCGGCCTCGGGACGCCCGGCCCCGCGGAACGCCTGCACAGGCGCCGTGTTGGTGACGACCGACGTCGCCGACGTCTCGACCTCGGTGATGCCGTAGGTCCCCGTGGCCATCATGAGGGTCAGGCCGTGCAGGAAGGGGGCGATCTTCGGGTAGGCGCCGGCGTCGCCGAGAACCTCGAGACGCAGGTGGGTGAGATCGCCGTCGCTGGTCCCGCCGAGGGTGATGGTCTGCACCTGGCCGCGGCCGTGGCCGAGAGACAGGAGGCTCTCGTTGCGGGTCTCGGACCAGCGGACAGGGCGGTCCACCCGGCGGGCGAGGAAGCCGAGCAGCGCCTCTTCGGGCCCCGGGCGGGCCTTCGCTCCGAAGGCCCCACCGACGTCGGGGATGATCATCCTGACCTGGTCGGTCTCGAGACTCAGTGCCTCGCAGATGACGTTGCGGGCCGGGTCCGCACCCTGGGTGCTCGACCAGCACACGAGGCGTCCGTCCTCACCCCAGGCTGCCGCGGCGACCCGAGGTTCGATCGGTGCCGCGTAGATCCGCTGGTTGACGATCTCCACGGTCGTGACCACGTCGCACCCACCGAAGTCCACGGTCGAGGTGGCATCGACGCGGCGGCAGACATTGGTTCCCGCCTCCTCGAAGAGGACGACGTCGTCGGCGAGCGCGTCACGGGGGTCGACCACGGCGGGGAGCGGTTCGTAGTCGACGATGACGAGTTCTGCGGCGTCGGCAGCGAGGTACCGGTCGGTCGCGACCACCGCGGCGATCGGTTCACCGACGTAGCGCACCCGGCCCCGGGCGAGCAGCGCCTGGGCGAAGTGGGCGTCGCCCACGAGTGGCGCGAGAGCGTGGCCGTCGAGGTCGTCACCGGTCACGACGGCGAGGACGCCCGGGGCGCCGATGGCCTCGCTGACGTCCACGTCGAGGAGTTCGGCGTGGGCGGTCGTGGCCCGCACGAAGTGGACGTGGGCGGCACCCGGCAGGTCGATGTCGTCGACGTAGACACCTCCGGACCGCAACATGCGGGGGTCTTCGACGCGACGCACCTCGTGGCCGAGGATGCTCCCACCGCTCGTGGGGGACGGCTCGCTGGTCAGGCTCATCTCGTCGACACTACCGACCGCTGTACGGGGCCATCGCCCCCAGGGACCGGCAGACTGGCGGGGTGACGCAGACGGCACCCGGCGACGCCGCGATGTGGACCCGGCGTTTCGTGTTGCTGTTCGTCGCAGGTGTCTTCTACTTCACCGCCATCGGGACCGTTCTGCCCGTCCTGCCGACGTTCATCGCCGATGACCTCGGCGGCGGCGACCTCGCGATCGGCATCGCTCTCGGTGCGATGGGATGGACCGCGGCGGTCCTGCGGCCCTTCGTGGGGTCGCTGGGTGACGCCCGGGGCCGCCGGGTCCTCTCGGTCGGTGGCTCGGTGATCGTCGCGGTGTCGATCGCCGGCAACCTCGTCGCGACGAGCGTCCCGGTGGTGATCGCGTTCCGTCTCCTGACCGGGGTCGGTGAGGCGGCGGTGTTCGTCGGTCTCGCCGCCGCCATCCAGGACATCGCGCCTCCGCGCCGTCGCTCTACTCGGTGACCATCTACGGCGGACTCGCCGCCGGTCCGCTCATCGGTGAGTGGCTCGATGAGACCTTCTCGACCGACACCGTGTGGACCGTCGGGGGCATCCTCGCGATCGCCGCCGCGCTCTTCTCGCTCGCTGCTCCCGGCGGCGAGTCGGGCACGGGTGGGAGCATCTGGCCGACGCGCCTGTACCACCCTGCGGCGTACAGGCCCGGCCTCATCGTCTTCGTCGCGCTGTTCGGCTGGGCCGGATTCCTCGCGTTCGTGTCTGTGTGGGCGGAGGAGGTCGGGGTCGGCAGGGCCGGCACCGTTTTCGCCCTGTTCGCCGGGATCGTGCTCGTCCTGAGGATCTTCGCGGCGAGGGTTCCTGATGCGCTCGGAGCGGTCCGCACGACGAGGTTCGCTCTGCTCTTCACCACCCTGGGGCTCGGTGTCATCGGCGCGTGGCAGTCGGTGTCGGGGATCTACGTCGGCACCGCGCTGCTGGGCCTCGGTCAGACTTTCCTGTTTCCGGCCCTGTTCGTTCTCGTGATCGACACGGCTCCGGACGCGGAGCGCAGCCAGGCCGTCGCGTCGTTCTCGATCTCCTTCGATCTCGCAGTCGCTGCCGGCGGAGCGGCGGCGGGCGCGATCGTCGCCGTCACGGGTGCGACATCGTCGGCCTTCCTGCTGGGCGCGGGGCTCAACGCAGTCGCCCTCGCATTCGGGCCGCGTTCTCTGCGACGACTGGCCGAGGAGGCCGACGAAACCGTCGGTGACCTCAGAGGATCCGGCGCAGCACCCGTGAGGTGACCCGTCCGTACGGCGGGTAGGCGAATCCCGGATCGGGTCTGGCCGGCTTGGAGAGGACGCCCCTCGGGTTCGTGAACGTCTCGAAGCCGAAGCGGCCGTGATAGCGGCCGAAGCCGCTGCCACCGACACCACCGAAGCCGAGGTCCGGGATCGCCGCGTGGACGAGCGTGTGGTTCACGCAGACACCTCCCGACGCCGTCCCGTCGATCACCGTCCGGGCCGTTTCGTCGTCGGCGAAGACATAGAGGGCGAGGGGGTGGGGGCGTGACCGGACCTCCGCGATGGCGGCCTGCGTGTCGTCCACGGTGACGACCGGCAGGATCGGGCCGAAGATCTCCTCGCTCATCAACGCGGAGCCGGGATCCGGGTCGACGAACACGGTCGGCTCCACGTAGCGGTCGGCGGCCGACACGGCCCCACCGTGGACGATCTCGCCCGATTCCGGTGCCGCCAGCAGGCCTGTCAGACGGGCCAGGTGGTCCTTGTTGACGATGCGGGCGTAGTCCGGGCTCTCGGCTGCGTTCCTGCCGTAGAAGCGCCGGATGGACCCCACGATCCCGTCGACCAGTTCGTCCCGTAGTGAGCGGTCCACGATGACGTGGTCGGGCGCGACGCAGGTCTGGCCGGCGTTGAGGAACTTCCCCCAGGTGATCCGGCGGGCCGCGACGGCGAGGTCCGCACCCCGGGTCACGACGGCGGGGCTCTTGCCTCCGAGCTCGAGGGTGACCGGCGTGAGCCGTTCCGCCGCCGCTGCCATCACCATGCGGCCCACGCGGGGACTACCGGTGAAGAAGATGTGGTCCAGGTCGGCGGCCACGACCTCGGCCGCCACGTCCGCATCTCCCTGGATGGTCACGACGGCGTCGGTGTCGAGGTGGCGTGAGAACAGCTCGCTGAGAGCGACGGCGGTCGCCGGCGCGAACTCCGACGGCTTCACGAGCACCGTGTTGCCACCGGCGATCGCCGCGGCGAGGGGTTCGACCACGAGCTGCACCGGGTAGTTCCACGGTGCGATCACGGCCACGACGCCGAGCGGGTCACGGTGCAGGTGGGCCCGTCCCGGTCGCAGGACGGCTGGGACGTCCACCTTCTCGGGCTTCACCCACGACGGGAGATGCTCGAGCGTGTGGGCGACGGTCCTGCGGGTGAACGCGACATCGGTCACCCACCCCTCGAGGGTCGGCTTGCCCAGGTCCGCGGCGAGGGCGTCGGCCAGGCGGTCGGCTTCGTTGTCGAGGAGGTCCCGCAGGGCGGTCAGTTGTGCGAGGCGCCACTCCAGCGGGCGGGTCCGACCGGAATCGAAGGTGTGTCGTAGCCGGGCGACGGCCCCGGCGGCGCTCTGGGTCCCCGGGGCAGCCTCGTTCATGGCCAGAGGCTACGCACAGTGGCGACCCGTGCGCGGTTCAGAGGTGGCGGATCGTCGCCGGGGCGAGCTTGGGGCCCCGGCGCGGAGGTCGGGGAGCGCCCATCTTGAGCAGATTCTGAACCCGGGCCCGCTGACCCCGGTAGGGCTCGAGGAGTTCGAGCATCCGCTCGTCGTCGGCGGTGCGCTCGTGGGCGAACGCCCACGCGACGAGCGCAGGGAGGTTGTAGTCGCCGACGATGACGGCGTCGGGGTCGCCGTGCGCGAGCTGGGTCACCCACGACGAGGTCCAAGGGCCGATGCCCGGCACGGTCTCGAGGTGACGACGGGCCTCGGCGGCGGGAAGCTCAGCGCACCTCTCGAGGCGGTGGGCACGGCGGGCGCACGAGATGATCACCCCCGCGCGCCGACGTTCGATGTCGAAGCGGTGCAGGTCGTGGTAGCCGAGTTCCGCCAGCCGGGCGGGCGTCGGCGGAAGCCGTAGTGCCTCGGGGCACGGCCCCGGCGGTCGGCGACCATGGGCCGCGACCAGCCCCTGCCAACTGCGCCGTGCCCCCACGGTGGTGACCACCTGGCCGATGATCGTGGGCACGAGGTGTTCCCAGATGGTTCCGGTGCGGGTCATCCGGTGATCGGCGAAGCGTCGGGTCAGGTCCGCAACGAGGTCGTCGAGGGGGACGAGGCCGGCCGGGTCGTCGTCGAGGCCGACCAGCCCCGGCACCGACACCATCGCCTCGGCGGCCCCCGGTCCCCATCCCTCGGCGACCAGTGAACGGCCGTCGGTCGTCGCGGAGAACCGCAGCGTGGCGGGACCGGCTGTCGTGTCCACGGCACGCCAGGTGGTGGCCCGGTCAGCGGACCCGACGACGGGGCCGAGCGGGCCCTTCCCGCCCACCCTGCGCAGCGTCGAGCGCACCGACACGCCGCCCGTGTCGAAGGTGTCGCGAACGTCGGGTGACGACATCGGCGTGGTCAGCGCAGTCGTCCTTCCACGCCGAGGTCACCGATGTCGCTGAGCAGGACCACGGCCCGCCCCTCCTCGCGTGACGCCTCGCGGTCGACCCGTCCGACGACCTTCCAGTCTTGCCAACGCTCGGGGTCTGCGATCGTCTGGCGCACGACATCGGGATCCCCGTCGACGCCGAACTCGAAGAGTTCGGGGCCCCGGGCGTCGCGGTCCAGGCCGATGCGGTCATGGACCGTCCAGTAGTCGGCGATCGCGTTCTCGATCTCCTCGGCGGTCCACCGCTCGCCGTCACCGGGAACCTCCGCGAGCGTCTCGTGTTCACGGCGGGCGAGGAGTTGCACCCAGCGGAAGACCTCGTTGCGGACCATGACGGCGAAGGCCCGGCGGTTCGCGGTCACATCCGGGCGGTCCCCTCCGAGATCGGGGGCGTCGGCGATCACCCCGGGAAGATCGTCGGCCCCGGCGGCGGCCGCGTCGTCGATGGCCGTGAGGCGTTCCCACTCGTCGAGGAGGCTCGAGTCCACCTGACGGACGACCTCCCCGAGCCACTCGGTCAGGTCCACGACGTCGTCGGTTCGTGCCGGTTCCGGGACGTTCTGGCGCAGCGCACGGAAGGCGTCGGAGAGGTAGCGCAGGACGACGCCTTCGGAGCGCTTCAGGCCGTAGTGGACAACGAAGTCCCTGAACGACCAGCCCGTCTCGTAGATCTCCCGGACGATCGACTTCGGCTTGACGCGCTCGTCGCCCACCCACGGGTGATGCGACCGGAACACCCCGAAGGCGGGCTGGAGGAAGTCGGCCAGCGGCTCCGGATGGCGCACCTCGGCGAGGCGCTCCATCCGCTCCTCGTACTCCACGCCACGCGCCTTGAGTTCCTGCAGGAGGGCGGTACGTCGCCGGTCGATCTGGGCGGCCAGGATCACGCCCGGGTTCTCGAGCACGGACTCGATGACCGACAGGACGTCGAGGGCGTAGTCGGGCTCGACGGGCTCGAGGGTCTCGATCGCCTCGACCGCGAACAGTGAGAGCGGCTGATGCAGGGCGAAGTCGTCCTGGAGGTCGATGGTCACCCGGACGCGTCGGCCCAGTTCGTCGGGCTCGTCCAACTCGGTGACCACACCCGCCTCACGCAGCGAGCGGTAGATGGAGATGGCCCGGCGCTTGTGGGTGCGCTGGAGCTTCGGGGGGTCGTGGTTCTCCTTCAGGATCCGACGCACCGCGGCGCAGCCGTCGCCTGGCCGGTCCAGCAGGTGCATGAGCATCTGGTGACTCACCGAGAAACTCGACGTCAGGGTCTCGGGTGCGCCGTCGACGAGCTTCGTGAACGTGTCCTCGTTCCAGGGCACGAAGCCACGCTCGGGTGGCCTGGACTTCACGAGCTTGCGCTTCTTCTTCGGGTCGTCCGCAGCCTTCTCCTCCGCCCGCTTGTTCTCGACCACGTGCGCCGGAGCCTGGGCCTCGACGTAGCCGACGTCGTCGAAACCGCGGCGGCCGGCCCGGCCGGCGATCTGGGCGAACTCCCGATTCGTGAGCAGGCGGGTGCCGGTCCCGTCGTACTTGCAGAGCTGGGTGAACAGAACGGTGCGGATGGGGACGTTGACGCCGACGCCCAGCGTGTCGGTGCCGCAGATCACCTTCAAGAGGCCCTGTTGGGCGAGCTTCTCCACGAGGAGCCGGTACTTGGGGAGCAGCCCGGCGTGGTGGACACCGACACCCAGGCCGACGAAGCGACGGAGGTCCTTGCCGATCGCGGAGTCGAAGCGGAATCCCCCGACGGCTTCGCGGACCTGCTCCTTCTCCTCGCGACTGATCGCATCGAGGGACGTGTAGGCCTGGGCCGCCTCGGTTGCCTCCCGCTGGCTGAAGTGGACGACGTAGATGGGTGCGCGGTCCTCGGCGAGGGCCTCGGCGATCGTCTCGTGGATCGGCGTCTCGCGATACTCGAAGGTCAGCGGGACCGGGCGGGTCGCCGAGCTCACGACGACGGTGGGTCGCCCGGTCAGGTCGGTCAGTCCCGTCTCGAAGCGCGTGGTGTCGCCGAGCGTCGCCGACATCAGCACGAACTGGCAGTGGGGCAGCTCGAGCAGGGGCACCTGCCACGCCCAGCCGCGCTGGGGGTCGGCGTAGAAGTGGAACTCGTCGGCGACGACCACGTCGACGTCGGCCCGCCGCCCGTCCCGCAGGGCCTGGTTGGCGAGGATCTCCGCGGTGCAGCAGATGATCGGGGCGTCGCCGTTGACCGCGGCGTCGCCGGTGACCATGCCGACGTTGTCGGATCCGAAGTCGCGACACAGGGAGAAGAACTTCTCGCTCACGAGCGCCTTGATCGGTGCGGTGTAGTACGAGCGACGACCCGTCGCGAGTGCGGCGAGGTGCGCCGCTGCCCCGACGAGCGACTTTCCGGAGCCCGTCGGGGTGTTCACGATCACGTTGTTGCCCGCCAGGATCTCGAGGATCGCCTCCTCCTGGGCCGGGTAGAGCTCGAGCCCCTGATCGGTGACGTGGTCGACGAAGGTCTCGAGGATCTCGTCGGGGCCGGCGTCGACCGGGGGGCGCAGCACGGTCGCGGAGGGTAGCGGGGAAGCCGACGGGCGGTCGGTGCCGCACGCCGGGCGTGGCGCGCGGCCTCAGTCGGTCAGGGGTGGGCGGTCGGCGTAGGCCCGCGCGAGATCGTCCTCGCGTTGGGCCTCGTCGAGGGCGCGCCGTCCAGTCAGGACGTACTCGCCGTGGTACCCCGCTCGGATCTCACCGTCCTCCACGAGCCAGTCCATCGCGAGGCGACGTGGTACCCGCACGGGCCCGTCGTCGTCGACTTCGGTGCCGGCGATCCGGTCCCACAGCGATGTGGTGACGCCCAGGTTCGAGCGGGGGGCACCGAAGTGGTGTCGGAAGTGCCGGGTCCGCAACCGCCGTCCCCACGTCGTGCGGGGGGCGCGGTGGTGGCTGAACCAGTGACTCAGTTCGTAGAAGGCGTAGCCGCCGAACCAGCCCGTCGACAGGCCGACGGCGGTGCTGCGGCTGACGATTCTCGTCGCCCCGGCGGCGGCGAGACCCGCCGCAGCGGCCATGGCCGCGTAGCCGCCGAGGCGCATCTGCCATGCGGTGGCCTCGGGCTGTCCGTGGTGGCGACGGTGCTCCCGGGCCATGGGGGTGCGGCCTGCGCCGGTGTGCATTCCGAACCGGTGCGAGAGGTACTCCGTCACCGACCAGATCGCGAAGCCTCCGGGTACTGCAGTGGTGGCGGCGACGGCGGACATGACATGAAGTATTCCAGAAGGGGAACGCGACACGACATCGCGGTGACCGCTCAGCGACGGGGCACGATCGCCACTGCCGTCGTGCCGTCGGGCGACGACGTCAGTTCGAGCGTTCCGCCGAGTTCGGTCTCGACGAGGGTGCGGACGATCGTCAGCCCGAGACCGTCGTCGCGGGTGCCGTCGGCGGTCGGGGGCAGGCCGACACCATTGTCGGCCACCTCGACGCGCAGGCCCGACTCCTCGGTTCCGAGCGTGATGGTGACCGAGCGGTCCACGGCGGCGTCCCCCGGTGACGGCGGGAACGCGTGATCCATCGCGTTCTGGAGCAGTTCGCTCACCACGACTGCGAGCGTCGTCGTCACGTCGGAGGGGAAGACCCCGGGTTCGCCTCCGATGGTGATCCGTACGGGACGCTCCGGTCCGATGAGGGCGTCCTGGACGACGCGTACGAGGGAGTGGACGACCTCGGCGAAGGGGACCTCGTCGCTGGGCTCGCGCGACAGCAGTTCGTGGACGACCGATATGGACCGGATCCGTCGCACGGACTCGGCGATGGCGGCCTTGGCCTCGGGTGCCTGTGCCCGCCGACTCTGGAGGCGCAGCAGCGACGAGATGGTCTGCAGGTTGTTCTTCACCCGGTGGTGGATCTCGGCGATCGTCGCGTCCTTGGTCATGATCAGCCGGTCTCGCCGCCGCAGCTCGGAGATGTCGCGGGCCAACAGGACCGCACCGGTCACGCGGTCCCCGGCGATCAGCGGCACGGCGCGCAGGACGAGCGTGTAGTCGTCGCGCAGGATCTCCTCGGTGTGGGGGAGGCGACTGTGCAGCGCCGTGCGGACGACGAGGTCATCGAGTCCGCCGGCGGAGATCCGGCGGGCGGTCGGGTCGCCGGCGATTCCCGCGCGGCGCAGAGCCGACAGCGCGTTGGGGGAGATGTACTCCACCACCGTGTCCACGTCGAGCAGGATCAGCCCGTCGCCGACGCGGGGCATGTGCTCGTGCTCGCGACCCTCAGCGGGGAACGGGTAGATGCCCTCGGCGACCATCGCCGCCAGGCGGCGGAAGACCGCGAAGTACGTCATCTCCAGTTCGCCGGGGATCCGCTGGCTGACCGGTGAGAACTCCCGCACGAGGACACCGATCACCTTTCCGCGGAACCGGATGGGTACGGCGAGCGTCCGCACCCATCGCCCGGTCGCGGCGAGGAACAGCCCGCCGTCGGTGACCTCACCCGTTTCGAACGCGTGGACGCTCAGCGGACGTTCCGAGCCTGGGAGGAACTCACCGACGAGGTCAGCGGGATGGATGGTCTGCGCGTTGATCGGACGTCGCTGGCCGGCGACGAGGAATCCCGTCGCTGCCTCGTCGCGCGGGACGAGGACGAGGATGTCGGCGAACGACACGTCGGCGAGCATGGCCGAGGACGCGACGAGGCGACGCAGGTGGGCGGCCTCGGGGGCGGGAAGCGCCGCGATCGGGTCGTTGGCGGCCTCGGTGGTCACGCGACGACGATATTGCCGGGGCTGGCGCGCGGGGTGCCGGGCGACGCCGCGAGCCTCCGGCGGAGTCGTAGGATCTTCAGGCCCGGACCCCCGATCGGAAGTCCTGTCGATGTCGCGCAAGCCTGTCCGTCTCCTCGCCGTCGTGCTCGCAGTGATGATGGTCGCCGCCGCCTGCGGCGGTGACGACGACGTCGCCGGGGCAGGAAGCGACGACGGCAGCGGCAGCGAGGGGACACCGTCCGGCGACGCTGCGACATCCGACGGTGCCGGCGACGACGGGGGGTCGCCGTCCGATCAGGGGGCGGCCTCCGACGACGGTTCGGACACAGGTGCCGGCGGGCAGGCGCCGATCAACGGAGGGAAGCCCGTCGTCGAGGTCCCCGCGGGGGATCCTCCGACCGAACTCGAGATCATCGACCTCATCGAGGGTGACGGCCCTGAGGTCGTCGACGGGTCGACTGTCGAAGTCCACTACGTCGGCATCTCCTGGAGCACGGGGGAGCAGTTCGACTCCTCGTGGGACAAGGGTTCGCCGTTCGAGGTCACGCTCGGTCAGGGTCGCGTCATCCCGGGTTGGGACCAGGGCCTGATCGGGATGCACGAGGGCGGACGTCGTGAGCTGCGGATCCCGCCCGACCTCGCCTATCGCAGCGACGGGGTCATAGACCCGTCCACGGGCGAGGTCGTGATCGGTCCGGACGAGACGCTGGTCTTCGTCGTCGACGTGGTCCAGTCGCTTTCGCCGCCGGACCCCTCGACGGAGCCGGAGGTGGACTTCCCCGACGGACCGGCCGACGAGCTCCTCGTCGAGGACGTGACGGTCGGCGAGGGTCCGCCTGCCCAGGTCGGTGACCGCGTCGTCGTCAACTTCGTGCTCGGTGTGGTCTCCACCCGCGAGACCGTCGCGTCGACGTGGGCGGTCGGCCAGCCGTTTCCCTTCGACCTCGGCGGTGGGGGTGAGATCGACACCATCGAGGGCCTCGATCTGGGCGTGGTCGGGATGCAGGTGGGAGGACTGCGGCGCATCGTCGTGCCGCCGTCGTTGGGCTTCGGTCAGGAGACCGGTCAGGTCTCGCCCGACGACACGCTGGTGTTCATGGTCGAACTCGTCGAGATCCGCTGATCCCGCGCGTCCCCCCGGGGCCTCAGGCTCCGAGACGCTGACGGGCGGACTTGGATCGCTCGAGCAGGTGAGCGGGCACCATCGACTTGAGAGCCGAGTCGCCGGAGTCGTCGTCGCCGCCGTCCCCGCCTGCGTCGCCGCCCCCGGACGGGGTGACCGCCCCTGCGGCGGCAGCATCGGCGGCCTCCTCGGCTTCGGCAGCGCGTCGGGCCTCTTCGGCCTGCCACCACGTGATGTGGCGCGGCCGGATCAGGTCGTGCCCGTCGACGGAGCCGAGGTCCACGCCGTTGTCGAAGAAGACCCAGTAGCGGATCCAGTCGATCCCGTTGATCAGCTTCACCTTGCCGGCGGTCCCCTTGGGGACCGAGGGCAGGTCGCGTGTCGCGAGAACTCGTTCGTTCTTGGTGAACGGCCTCAGCGGGTCGTCGTTACGGCGGAACAGGCCCATGTCAGCTCTCTGGGTGGGACGGGTCGGTGGGAACGTACCGTATCGATCGCGGTGGCGGCCACATCTCGCGGCAGTCGGTTCACAGGCCGCGCTCGGGGCGCGGCGCGAATCGGGCGCGGGCCACGGGCGTCTCCTCGCTCTCCATCATGTCGTCGCGCATGTCGGCGGGCGTCGCCATGTACCACTCGCCGTAGCGACGGGCCGCCCACGTCGCCGTCGCGCCGTGCGCGGCGATGCTGAACAGCACCGTCCAGGTCACGATCACGAAGACCTCGTCACCGGCGGCGAACCCGGCTTCCTCCAGAACGACGAGTCCGAGCACGATCGACGCGAGTCCCCTGGGTCCGAACCACCCGATGAAGGCGACCGTCGGAGCCTTCAGGCCGGAGCCGGCGAGGGCCACCGCCACCGGCAGCATGCGGGTGATGGTGAGCGCCCCGACCGCGCACGCGAGAACGGCGAACGTGACCTCGTCGAGCGCCGGCCCGACCAGCACGTTGCCGAACAGGACGAAGGTGACGAGCGCGAGGAGTTGACCGAGGTCTTCGCTGAACTCGGTGACGGTCTCGGCCTCGTCACCCATGACCGTGCGCAGCGCGAGACCCGCCGTGAATGCCGCTATGAAGCCGTTGCCGTCGATCTCGCCGGCGGTCGCGAAGGCGCCGATCGCAAGCGCAAGACCCGTGAGCTGCCCGTATACGCCGTCGACCCAGCCCGCCGCCCGCGCCCGCGCCAACAAGAAGCCGCCGATGAGCCCGAAGCCCGCTCCGACCAGCACGCCGTAGCCGATCTGCTCGGCCGTGAAGCGCACCCAGTAGCCCGCAGACTCGTTGGACGCCTCGGCCTGCGTGAGTACCAGGAAGATCGTGACCGCGGGCACGACGAGACCGTCGTTCAGGCCCGATTCGACGTTCAGCGACTGGCGGATGGTCGTGGGCACGTTCTCGTCGGTCACGACCGCCTGGCCGAGCGCCGCGTCGGTGGGGGCCAGGATGGCGGCGACGAGAGCCGCCGCCGCCCAGCCGAGATCCGGTGCAAGCAGGCCCACGAGGACGGTCGTGGCCCCGACCGTGAGGGGTAGGCCGATGCCGAGCAGGCGTGCCGGCAGGGCGAGGTTGCGGACGAGCGCGCGGCAGTCGACGCGCGCCGCGTCGACGAACAGGAGCACTGCGAGCGTCGCCTCGCCCGCGAGCAGGACCGACGAGTCATCGGCGTCGAATGCGACGACGTCAGCCACATCGGGTCCGATGAGCAGGCCGAAGGCGACGAAGACCATGGGACCGGTGAGCGGCCACCGGTCGACGCGGCGTGATACCAGACCCCACACGACGACGAAGCCCGCGAGCACGGCGATGTCGGTCACCGGCGCGGCTCCGTCGCCTCCGGCGTCACATCACACCAGCATGCTGTCCGCGAGGACGTGGACCAGAGTCGGCCCGCGGTGGCTGAGCGCGGTGCCGACGGCTTCGTCGAGCTGGTCGATCGAGTGGACGGTGAAGCCGCGTGCCCCGCAGGACTCGGCGAATGCGGCGAAGTCCGGATTGACGAGCGTCGTCTGCCACACGTCGTAGGAGACGCCACGCTGCTCCTTGGAGATCTTGGCGAGTTCCGAGTTGTCGAGCAGGACATGGCAGATGTCCATGTCGTGGGCGACCGCCGTCGTGAGTTCCATCGCGTACTGGCCGAACCCTCCGTCGCCGGATATGGCGATCACCTTCCGCTCGCCCTCCACCGCAGCCCATGAACCCATGGCGGCAGGCAGGGCGAAACCGATCGAGCCGAGGTAGCCCGACATGAGCACGTCCTGCGCGGTCACCTCGAAGTAGCGGCCGAACGAGTAGGCGTTGTTGCCGACGTCGACACACATCACGGCGTCGGGAGGAGCGAGGCGGCTGAGCGAATCGAACACGGCCGCCGAGTTGACGCCCTTCCCGCGGTCGTCGGTGAGTCGCGACGCCTTCTCGGCACGCCAGATGGCCCATCTCTCGGCGACCTCGGCGGTGAGGTCGCGGCAGCGGCGATCGGCGGGCATAGCGGTCCGCAGCGCCTCGGCGGTCACGCCGACATCGCCCCGGACCGGAACCTCTACGGCGTGGAAACGCCCCAGTGCCCACGGGTCGGCATCGACCTGGACGATCGGCTTGTAGGGCGCGATTCCGGTGTGGTTCGAGAACGACGCACCGAAGACGACCAGAAGGTCGGCCTCGTTCATGAACCAGCTCGCGATGGGCGTGCCCGAGCGGCCGAGCACCCCGCAGCCGAGCGGATGTCCGTCGCTGATCATCCCCTTGGCCTTGAACGTCGTCGCGACCGGAGCACCGATCGACTCGGCGAACGCGGTCACTTCGCCGGTGTGGAACCGGCAGCCGTTGCCCATGATCACGAGGGGTCGCTCGGCCGCTGCGATCCGCTCGACGGCGTTGGCGAGGGCGTCCGTCGGCGGCCGGATCGCCGAGTCGCCGACCCGCCCGTCGGGCCCACCCGCCTCGGCGTCGGGGGCGGGCTGGATCTGGACCTCGTCGGGAAGCACGAGGTGGGCGACGTCGCGCTCGACGATCGCCGTCTTGCACGCCAGGGTCATCAACTCGGCGTGTCGCGAGCCGGCCTGGACGGTCTCGTTGAAGCGCGAGACGTCGTCGAAGGCGCCCTGCAGGTCCACGTCCTGGAAAGCGCCTCGACCGCGCACACTCGACGGGACCTGACCCGACAGGGCCAGCACCGGGGCGCGGTCCACCTTGGCGTCGTAGAGGCCGGTGAGGAGGTTGGTCGAGCCCGGCCCGGCGATGGCGAAGCACGCGGCCAGACGACCCGTCAGCTTCCCGTAGGCCGTGGCGGCGAACGCCGCGGCCCCCTCGTGGCGGATGCCGATGTAGCGCAACCGGCCCTCCTGTTCGGCGAGACGCATCGCGTCCGCGAAGCCGAGGTTGGAGTGCCCGACCATGCCGAACACGGTGTCGACCCCCCAGTTGGTCATCGTCTCGACCATCACGTCGGAGACGGTCCGCTCACGGTCGTGTTCGGGTGGGAGGCGCACCCACACGGCGTCGTCGCGAACCTCGGTCTCGAAACACGCCGGCGCATCCGAGAAGCCCTCGGGGGGTGCGCCGGTCAGCGGGTCGTAGTCGTATCCGTGCCACGGGCAGCGCAGCCAGCCCTTCTCGATCGAACCCTCACCCAGTGGGCCCCCCTGGTGAGGGCAGTGGTTGTCGAGCGCGCCCCATGCGCCGTCGTGGTGGGTGACGGCGAGGGACCGTCGCCCGATCGTGACCGTGGTGACACGTCCCTCGGGAACTTCGTCGACCCCGACAAGGTGGTGCCATGTTTCGCCGCCTGCGGCGGACCGTCCCACCCCGTCAGGCCTTGGTCCGGTGTTCACAGTCGTACGCCTCCGTAGCGGATACCGGTCAGGTGGGCCATCTCCCGGTCGAACGTGGTCAGGTCGTCGGCGCACAGCTTTGACAGGTGGTCGTGTCCGCAGGCCCGGGCGAGCACGGTCATCATCTCCACCGAGGCCTCGAAGAAGCGGGTGAGCCGCGCCGCGGCGTCGTCGACCGGAAGGCGCGCCCGCAGGTGGGGCTTCTGGGTGGCGATACCGACCGGGCAGTTGTCGGTGTGGCAGGCACGCATGCCCAGACAGCCGATGGCCTGCATCGCCGCGTTGGACACGGCGATGGCATCCGCGCCGAGGGCCATGGCCTTCACGAAGTCGGCCGGCTTGCGGAGCCCGCCGGTGATGACGAGGGTGACGTCACGTCGGCCGCGGGCGTCGAGGTGACGACGGGCCCGGGCGAGAGCAGGGATCGTCGGCACGGAGATGTTGTCGCGGAAGATCACCGGTGCGGCGCCCGTTCCGCCGCCGCGGCCGTCGAGGATGATGTAGTCGACCCCCACCCGCAACGCGGCGTCGATGTCGTCTTCGATGTGTTGGGCCGACAGCTTGGCGCCGATCGGGATGCCTCCCGAAGCGGCACGGACCTCGTCGGCGAAGTCACGGAAGTCGTCCTCGTTGTGGAAGTCCACGAACGTCGACGGCGAGATGGCGTCGGTTCCCTCCTCCAGCCCGCGCACCTCGGCGATCTTCCCCTTCACCTTCGAACCGGGCAGGTGGCCGCCCGTCCCGGTCTTGGCGCCCTGTCCGAGTTTGAAGTGGAACCCCTGGACCTTCTCGACGTTGGCGAGGTCCCAGCCGAACTTCCCCGACGCGAACTCGTACAGGTAACGCCCGTTCGCCTCCTGCTCCGCGGGGAGCATTCCCCCCTCACCTGAGCAGATCGCGGTCCCGGCGGCCTCGGCTCCCATCGACAGAGCGGTCTTCGCCTCAGCCGAGAGCGCGCCGAAACTCATGTCCGAGACGAACAGGGGGATGTCGAGGTGCAGCGGTCGTCGCGCGTTCGGTCCCACCACGACTGCCGTGCCGACTTCGTCCTCGTCGAGCATCGGCTTGCGTGCCAACTGCGCCGTCACGACCTGGATGTCGTCCCACGTCGGCAACTGGTCCCTCGGGACGCCCATGGCGGCCACCGGTCCATGGTGGCCGAGATAGCGCAGTCCCTCGTCGGCGAGCGTGCGGATCAGGCCGACGTGGGGTTCGTCGGGCGTGCCGTGCGGGTCCTGGTAGGCACCCTGATAGGCGTCGCGGTCGAAGGGTTGGGGATTGTCGACGGCCCACTGTTCGATCTCGTCGGCATCCACGAAGAGATCGTCGCCGTCCACCCACGCCGTGAACGGGTGCAGACGTTCGCTCGGGTCGTAGCTCGACACCCCGGTCAGGTAGCGGTAGTCCCAGCCGTGGAGGCCACAGATGAGATCGTCGCCGTCGACGTGGCCGTCGCTCATCAACGCCCCACGGTGCAGGCACCGCCCATACAGGACCGATGGCTCGTCGTCGTGACGGACGATCACGAGGTCGACGTTCGCAACGAGCGCGCCCACGGGTTCGCGATCGGGCACCTCGCTCCAGGTGCTGACTTTCACGGGTTGCACGGGCACCGTCTCAGGGGTCGGCGGACTGGCATCGGCGAAGCTAGTCGCCCGGCGTTTCCTACGACGGCCCGGGAGGCCGGTACCGTGTCGCCGATCGTCGAGGAGGTCACAGCATGGGGGATCTGTCAGGTCGCGACGGGGTCGCGTTCGTCGCCGGCGGGACGGGTGGCATCGGCATGGAGGTCTGTCGGACCCTGGCTCGCGAAGGCGCCGACGTCGTGTTCACGTACCGCTCCAACGCCGATGCCGCGGCTTCGCTCGCTCGCGAGATCGAACAGATCGGTCGTCGGGTCCGTCCGATGCAGGTGGACCTGGCGGAGACGGCGGCCGTCGCCGAAGTCGTCCGCGAGGCCGCCGGGGAAGGTCTGCACTCACTCGTCTATGCGGCCGGTCCCCACGTCGCGCAGCGCTACGTGTCGACCATCGAGCCGGCCGACATGTGGGAGCAGTGTCGCAACGACGTCCTCGCGTTCTACAACCTCGTCCATCCCGCCCTGGTCCCGCTGCGCGAGGCCCAGGGGGCGATCGTCGCGGTGACGACGGTCGCGACCGACCGGTTCGTCAAGCGTGACGTCCTGTCGTCGGCGCCGAAGGGTGCGGTCGAGGCGATCGTCCAGGCGCTCGCCTCCGAGGAGGGGCGCTTCGGCGTCCGGGCCAACTGCGTGGGGCCGGGCATCCTCGAACACGGCATGGTGCGCGAGTTGCGGGCCCAGGGCGACATCGACGAGTCCATCCTCGAGGCGACCGTGGCCACCATCGCGCTGCGTCGCCTCGGCGCTGCGACCGACATCGCCGAGGCGGTGGCCTTTCTGGTGTCGGACCGGTCCGGGTACATCACCGGCCAGAAGATCGACGTGGACGGCGGCTACAGCATCTGAGGTGTGGTCGCGAGATCGGCGGGGTCCACGCCCCACATGTGTGCGAAGTCCCGTACGGCCGATGGGCCACCGCGGAGGGTGATCAAGCCCTGGGAGCGCAACTCGGCCGGCGCCATTGCTCCCGTCCTGAGCCACAGCAGTGCCGTCAGGGAGGCCGTGACAGTGAGCGTGGGGTCGTCGGTGCCGGTGTCCGTGGCCTCGGTGGCGCCGCGGCCCGGGCTGTCGATGTCGACCGACTCGACGGCGATCCGCTCCGACGTGGGGCACCTCTCACCGCGCGGGGCGCGCGGCGTAACGGTCATCGCGTGGGCCCCCTCGTCCAGGTCGAAGGCTATGACCACCCCGTAGTCGGGGACTTCCTCGGTGCGGACCATCGCGCGCAGCGCGTCGGGGACCATGTCCGTCGGGAAGTGTTCGTCGGCCCCGGGCGCACCGAGAAGGCCCAGACCCCAACGCGCCAGTTCGTACAGCGCGGGGCGCAGGGTCGAGCCGTGCTCCGTGAGCGTGTAGACGGTGCGGGCCGCGGGTGGGGGGAGTTCGCGGGTGGTGACGATGCCGGCGGCCTCGAGGGCTCGTAGCCGATCCGTCAACAAGTTGGGGGCGACGCCCGCGAGGTTGGTCCGCAGGTCGGTGAATCGGCGTGGTCCCGACGCCAGTTCCCTGACGATCAGCAGCGTCCAGCGTTCGCCGAGCAGGTCGAGGGAGTATCCGATCGGACAGAACTGCCCGTAGGTGCGCCTGGCCACATGCCCAGGTTAGAAGAAGTTCATTCATAAGCTAGACAATCCCCCATTGACTAGTTGAAAAAAGCAACTAGTGTCGGGGGGTGGCGTCACCGGGAATCGGCGGACGCTGACCGACGACGCAGACAGTGCTTTCGAGTGACGAGGAGAAATGCCGATGGCCGAGCGCACCGAGTACGCCCCTGGCACCCCGAACTGGGTGGATCTGGCCACCACCGACGTGGCGGGTGCGAAGGCCTTCTACGGCGGTCTCTTCGGCTGGGACTTCCACGACGAGCCGACGGACCGGGGTCCCGCCTACACCATGTGCCTGCGCAATGGCGTCCCCGTCTCCGGGATGATGCCCCAGCCCCCCGAGATGGCCGCCGCCGGGCTTCCCTCGCTGTGGACGAGCTACGTCTCGGTGGCCGACGTCGATGCCACGCTCGAGACGGTTGTCGCCGCCGGGGGTTCCGTGACGATGCCGGCGATGACGGTGATGGACGCCGGGCGGATGGCAGCCATCGCGGATCCGACCGGCGCGGTCATCGCCCTGTGGGAGAAGAACGAACACGTGGGCGCCGGCCTCGTCAACGAACACGGCGCACTCACGTGGAACGAACTCCAGACATCGGACGTGGACGCAGCCACGGGTTTCTACACCACCGTCTTCGGCTGGGAGCCCGCCGCCCACGACATGGGGCACATGGTCTACACGGAGATGAAGGTCGACGGGGCAGGTGTCGCGGGCGCCATGGCGCTGCCTGCCGAGGGTATTCCGCCCTACTGGGCCGTCTATTTCGGCCACGACGCGGTCGACGACGCGGTCGTGGCGGCGACGGAGCTCGGCGGGGCGATCGTGATGGACCCGATGGACGGCCCCCCGGGCCGCTGGGCGTTCATCGCTGACCCTCAGGGCGCCGTGTTCGCCGCGATGACGCTCGCGGGAGGCAGCTGACCCCCCCCGACCGCCCGCGGTGGAGTGTCAGCCGCCGACAGGGTCGAGAGGCCGCAGCGTGACCGCCAGCCCACCCTGACGCACCATCCCCGTCACCGGGTCGGTGTCACCGCGCCCGGTGGTGAGGTGACCGACCCCCGGTTCGGACCAGCCGTGGGGGACCGACACCGCCCCCGCCCGGATCTCCTCGCTCACCTTGGCGACGCCGGTAGTGGAGCCGTGCTCGGTCGCGACGACGACGCTCTGGCCGTCGGTCACGCCGGCACGCTCGGCGTCGAGCGGGTTCACGAGTACGAACGGGTCCTCGGGAGCGCCCGCGGCGCGGGCGAAGCGGAGCTGGGAGTTCAGGACCTTCATGAGACGCCGCGGTACGAGCTCGAGGCGCGGGTGGTCGAACTCCTCGGCGGCCGCGACCCGTTCGAGATCGTCCACGAGGATCTGAGGGGCCAGACGCCAGCGCCCACCCGGTAGGACCCGCTCGCGTACCCAGCCGTGAACGGGGCCCTCGGCGACCACCGCCGTCTGGGCGGCCCGCAGCGATTCCATGTCGAACCGTCCGTGGCCGCAGTAGTGGTCGAGGAGGGCGTCGTCGCTGGCCGTCTCCGACGTGAGGTCGCCGGGAAGCGCCTTCACGTCCATCAACTCGCCCAGTCGGGCGAACGCCCACCACATCGGCCGTCGGTCGGCACCGGGCGGAACGACCGCGGCGGTGTACTGGGAGGCGACGACCGGTGACCACTGGTCCACGAAGTCGGGGACATCGGCCCGTTCGAGTTGCCCGGCGACCGGCAGGACGTGCGTGGCGAGAGCCGTCGTCTCGGTCTCCACGACGTCCGCGACCGCAAGTACCTCGAGGTCGCCCATCGCCTTCGCGAGCTCCGGGGTGTCTGGGAACGCAGTCAGCGGGTTGCCTCCCAGCACCAGTAGCGCCCGCAGGTTTCCGCTGGCGATCTCGTCGAGCATCGCCCCCGACGGGTACTCGTCGAAGTGCCCGGGTACGTCGGGTCGGCTGGCCGGTCCGGGGACGGGGGGGACATCGTCGGGTGTGGCCGGGATGTCGCGTTGATCGAAGGACTTCAGGGCGCCCGGCTGGAACCACATCCCGCCGGGCCGCTCCCACGAACCGGTGATGGCCTGGAGTGCCCAGATCAGCCACATTGCCGCGTTCGCCGTCGCTGTCATCGTCGTCCCCGTGCCGGTCAGCACGGCGCAGCGCCCATGGCGACGGATCGCGGCGAGGAGGTCGGTCAGCGCGTCGCGGTCGAGGCCGGTGAGCGCGGTGGTCAGGTCGAGGTCGTATCGCGCGACGGAGTTCGCGAGTTCCTCGATCCCGGTCGTGTGGTTCTCGCAGTATTCGATGTCGACACCACCGTCGGGTCCGAGCAGTTCGCGTACGAGCCAGGCAAAAAGTACGTGGTCGGTGCCGGGGCGGATCTGGAGATGACGGGTGGCCAGGCGCGCCGTCTCGGTCCGCCTCGGGTCGATGACCCACAGTTCCCGGGGATCGGTCGCGAGCGCCCGGAGTCGCACGACGGGGTCCGAGATGCCCGTCGTGTGGCCGTGGCTGACAACCGGATTCGTTCCGATTGCGATCGTGAGTCCGGCCTGATCGTGGTCGAGGGCCGGGACGAGTCCCCTGAAGCCGCCCATCCTGTCGGCGACCAGCGGCCACGCCGGCGTGTCGATGGTCACCGAGGAGTACCGCTGCGGCGAGCCGATCGCCCGCAGGAAGCGGTCGCCGATGCGTCGACCGAGGCCGTCGAAGGCCGCTCCGGTGCCCTGGTAGACGCCGACCGCGGACGGGCCGTGTTCGGCGATGACCGAACGCAGACGCGCAGCGAGGTCGCCGAGACACTCGTCCCAGTCTGCGGCCCTTCTGTCCTCTCCGCGGCCGATCTCGGGGCTGTCGAGCCGGCGGGGGTGGTGGTGCCAGGTCCCGAGCGCACGGCCCTTGGGGCATGTGTATCCCCGCGAAACGGGGTGATCCGGGTCGGCGCGGACCTTCTCGACCCGGTCTGCGCGCGTGGTCACGATGACGCCGCAGACCGCGGGGCAGAATCGACAAAAGGAGCGGTGCTCGACCGGGTCAGCCTCACCGTCGCCGGCCGTGTCCACGGTGCCGGGCGCGCCATCGGCGCCCGGGTCGCTCCACTCCGTTGCCGTCATCGGGCCCCCTGTCGATTGTTGATGAGCGTGACCATCATCGCTCAACCGGTGAAGCGCTGTACAACGGTCTCGTAGCGCGCAGATGCGCAGGCGTGGCACGTCCAGCCAAGGCGTCTAGGGTCACCCGGATGGGAGAGAAGATCGCCGTCATCGGCGCCGGCTACGTCGGACTGACGTCCGGCGCCTGTTTCGCCCACCTGGGTCACGACGTCGTGTGTGCGGACATCGATGCGGAGAGGGTGGCCCGTCTCAGCCGCGGTGACATCCACATCCGCGAGGATCGCCTCGATCACCTCGTACGCGAAGGGCTAGCAGCTCAGAGGCTCCGCTTCGTGGTCGGCTCCGCCGGTGCGGTCACCGATGCCGACTTCGTCTGCCTGTGCGTCTCGACGCCCATGTCCGACAGCGGCGCGGCGGACCTCTCCGCCCTCGACGCGGTCACCGCCGAGATCGGCCCCGCCCTGAGGCCGGGCACCGTCGTGATGATCAAGTCCACGGTCCCGGTCGGGACGGGACGACGGGTGCGTGAGAACCTCGGCCGTACCGACGTGCACGTCGTGTCCACGCCGGAGTTCCTGCGCGAGGGACTCGCCGTGCGGGACTTCCTCGAACCGGATCGCATCGTCATCGGCGCAGACGAACCGCAGGTGGCGGACCGGGTGGCCACCCTCTTCCGCCGTGTGACCGCCCCGGTGGTTCTCACGGATCACGTGTCCGCCGAGCTGACCAAGTACGCAGCCAACGCCTTCCTGGCGCTGAAGCTCTCGTACATCAACGAGATCGCCAACCTGTGCGAACTCGTCGGTGCCGACATCGGCGATGTCGCCCGCGGCATCGGTCACGACCCGCGCATCGGACGTACCCATCTTTCGCCGGGACCGGGCTGGGGCGGGTCCTGTCTCCCCAAGGACGTCCGGGCTCTCGTCCACGCCGCGGAAGAGGTCGGACATGACTTCACGTTGCTGCGTGAGGCGGTCACGGTCAACGAGCACCAGTTCGCCGTGATGGCCGACAAGGTCCGAGACGCGGTGGGCGGGGACCTCTCGGGCGTGAAGGTCGGCGCACTCGGTCTCGCCTTCAAAGCCGGCACCAACGACCTGCGCGATTCGCCCGCGCTCGCCGTCCTCGACCTGTTGGCCGAGGCCGGGGCCTCCATCCGGGCTTACGATCCGGCCATCGCCGCGGTCGACGACGAACGGATCACCGTGGTGGCCGACGCGTACGCGGCGTGCGAGGGCGCTGACGTCGTCGTCGTTCTCACCGAGTGGGACGATTTCACCCGTCTCGACCTCGACCGGATCGCGGCGGTCGTGAACCGCCGGGTCCTGGTGGACACCCGCAATCTGCTCGACCCCGAACCGCTCGTACGGCGCGGCTTCAGCGTCGTCGGCGTCGGCGGGGCCGGCACCGCCGACCGTTGAGAGGATCTCCGTAGTGACGACGCCGACCACATGCACCTTCATCGGCCTCGGAAACATGGGCTATCCGATGGCGGGGCACCTCGCCGCAGCCGGGCACGACGTGACCGTCTTCAACCGGACGACCGAGGTCGCGAGACGGTGGGTCGACGAACACGGGGGTAGCCGCGCCGCCACACCGGCGGAGGCGGCGGCCGGAGCCGACTTCGTGTTCATCTGCGTGGGTGGCGACGACGATGTCCGCGCCGTCACCGGAGGGCCCGACGGTGCGCTTTCGTCGATGGCTGCGGGCACCGTTCTCGTCGATCACACCACCGCGTCGGCGAACCTCGCTCGAGAACTGGCGGCCGCCAGCGGGGAGGCCGGCGTCGGCGTGCTCGACGCGCCGATATCGGGCGGCCAGGCGGGTGCGGAGGCAGGCACCCTCGCGATCATGGCCGGCGGCGACGAGGACCACTTCGCTTCCGCAGAACCGGTCATGGCCGCCTACGGCGCAACGATCGCCCTGATCGGTCCGACGGGATCGGGCCAGCTCACCAAGATGGTCAATCAGATCCTCTGCGCAGGGGCACTCGTCGGTGCCGCGGAGGCGATCGCCTTCGGCGAGCGCGCCGGCCTCGACATGGAGCGCGTCCTGGGCGTCGTGACGAAGGGCGCGGCCGGGTCGTGGTATCTCTCCAACCGCGGTCCGACGATGATCCGCGACGAGTTCGACTTCGGCTTCGCCGTCGACTGGATGCGCAAGGACCTCGGCATCTGTCTGGCCGGCGGGGCGGACACGGGGGCCGACATGCCCCTCACCGAACTCGCGGACCGGTTGATGAGCGCCGCCGCCGAGCGCGGCGACGGGCGCCTCGACGTGACGGCGATCGTCCGGAACTACCGGTCCGGGATCAGCGACCGGTAGACGCCGTATCGTTCGGCGGTCGACGACGTCCACCGGGGGTTCGGTTCCACCTCGCGGGTCACGCCGGCCCAACGGACGGCATCTTCGGGCCTGGCTTCCAGGCCGGCGGTCACCCGGGCGATGAACGCGGCCCCCCGGGCGGCGCCGTTGCGATGATGCGGGATGGCGACGGGTACGCCGACGGCATCGGCGATGGCGCGCACCAGACCGGAGTCGTCAGCCCCGCCGCCGGAGATCACGATGCGGGTCGGCGTCACGCCCGCGAGGTCGAGATGGTGGCGGATTGCGAATCCGGTGGCCTCGTGCGCGGCCCGCAGGACCTCGGCCGGCCCGTGGGTCAGGTCGAGTCCGTGCAGCGAGGCCCGCAGCGACGCGTCGTGCAGCGGTGTCCGCTCACCGCGGATGTAGGGGAGCCACACGGGCAGGTGTGCGCGCATGCCGCGCTGTGCCCGCTCCTCACCCGCAGCGATGCCGAGGAGGTTGCGTACCCGATCGTGGAACAGGCCACCTGCCGAGCTGGGTCCTCCGACCAGGCAGCGGTCGGCTCTGACGTGGGGGATGGTCCATAGCGACGGCACTTCGACCCAGCCCGGCTGGACCGCCCAGGTGAGCAGCGTGGCTCCGACGACGACGATCACCTCGCCGGGCTCCTCCGCGGCGCTGACCAGCAACTCCGCGAAGCCGTCGATCGCCCCGCCCGACAGCGGCACCTGCGCACCGCCGACCAGCTCGGGGTGTACGACGCCCGCCGGCTCGGTTCCCGGCACCAGGGCGGGCAGACGCCGGGCTTCGATCCCCGCGGACGCACAGGCGTCGTCGTTCCAACCGGTCCCGTCGAAGAGCGGCATGGTGGTGAGTGCCGTGGCCGTGTCGATGACGGCGCGGCCCGACAAGGCGTGGTTGGCGACGGCCTGGGCCGGCCAGAACCCGGCCGCATCGGGATGGCGCGATGCGAGGTCGGCGACGAAGCCGGCGAACTCGCCGCTGTCGATCGGTGACTTGCCCGCTTCGGCGCGTCCACGTTCGTCGCCGTAGAGCAGGGCCGGGGCGAGCGCGGCGCCGACGTGATCGACCGCACACGCGCTCGGCACCATCGCTGCGACGCAGACGCCGCGCACGTCGAGGTCCGATCCAACGTCGTCGAGGGCGGCGAGAACCCGGCGACGCCAGGCTGAATCGGCGTCGTGTTCGAGGCGGTTCGCCGACGGAATGCGCAGTTCATGGGGTAAACGGATCCGCCGCACCGGTGTCCCCTCGGCGTTGCAGGCGACGGCCTTCACCGATGTGGTGCCGATGTCGATGCCGACCGTGACGGGACCGGGATCGAACGCCTCGTTGCCGGAGCGGGTCGTGCGTCGTCTCGGGGGGCTCTCGTCCATGGGAGGGTCAGTCTCGCGTCACCGGGCCTCCTTTGCCTCAGCGATGCCGTCCACGAACGTGATCATGGTCCGCTCGACCGACGCGATGCGTGGCTCGGGGGTGACGACGGCGGTGAGATTCACGGGATCCGACGCGCTGACCGTGACAGCCGTCCCGTCGAGCGGGCGCCGCCGCACGCTGTTCAACCTGTCGACGGCATCGGGCCGAGCGAACTGTTCTCCGCTGAAGCCCGACACGAAGCGTCCGCCGTGCGCCGTGCCCCGGTCTTCGAGACGTCGCAGCGCCCACAACACGTCGCGCCACGGCACCGTCCACGACTCCACGTCGTAGAGGGCTCGTGCCACCACGCCCCAACGGTCCAGGAGTTGCTCGGCGACCGCCTCGGCGAGCGCGTCCGCCGGGGCGTCGGTGAGGGGTTCGGGGAGTAGTGACCACCGTCCGCCCGGGCGGCTGCGAGCGGACGCGCCCCGTCGGAGGCTCTGGTGGGGGCGGGCGCTGGATGCCCGCCGGCGTCGTCGCCGGCGGTCCACGAGTTCCCGGGCCGCTGCGAACGAGTCGGCCGTCACGAGGCCGCGGGCCAACGCGTCCCACAAGGCGCGCTCCACGTCGGTCACGAGCCGGCCGGTCTCCGCAGCGAGGTCGTCGACGAAGGACGCTCCCCGGCGCGCCATGACCTCGAGTACCTCGGCGGTGGCTCCCTCGTCGGGCTCTTCGGGGCAGGCGTCACCGCGTGTGGCCCGCAGAATCCATCCGGCGTCGCCCCGCAGCGCCACCGTCACCGGCGTGGCCCGGGTGGCCGCAGCACCCCGGGGCCTCGCGCGGAAGTCGAACCG
Organism: Acidimicrobiales bacterium; assembly: GCA_040219085.1. Classification (NCBI taxonomy): domain Bacteria; kingdom Bacillati; phylum Actinomycetota; class Acidimicrobiia; order Acidimicrobiales; species Acidimicrobiales bacterium. The sequence continues at coordinate 82,286 of JAVJTC010000017.1, read as the reverse complement.
CCCCCACACCAACTCACCGCCGACAGTCACGTCGTCGACGAGGCTGGGGGCGAACCCGGCGACGCGAGAGGCCAGAACCGACGATTCCCAGGCACCGATGGGTGCGTGGAACCCCTGGAGCTGTTCGAGCGCGACCATCAGACCGGGGCGTCCCCGCAACCGGTGCCCGGGAGTGAGGTGATGCCAGTCGAGCACGAAGCGCATGAAGTCACGCGTCGAGGCGGGCTCCACCGAACGCCGGCGTCGTCGCCGGGACTCGGCATGGATCCGTTCCAGCAACCGTCGGTCACACCACTGCGGGCCTTCCAGGACGGGATCGAATCGGCCCTGGACAGCGCCTCCGCGGGCCTCGAGCGCGGCGAGGCCGATCGCGACCGTCGACTGGGCGAGACCGGTTCGGCGCGCCAGTTGCGCGATGGTGACCGGTCCACACAGGGCGAGGTGTCCGCCGACGCGGTCCACGACGGTCTCGTCGCGGTCGGGTTCCCGCAGACCCGCCAGGACCCCCTCCACGCGCTCGGCGGCCACCCAGACCACGCCGTCGGGTGTGGAGACCGTCTGTGCCCGTGACCGGGATCTCAGGTCTTCGAACAGCGGCTGCCAGCGCCCGGTCGGCGGCCACGTGACCGTCGAGGTGAGCAGGTCATGGAGCTCGTCCGCGGTTCTGGGGTCCGGGTCGGCATCCGAGCGGATCCGGTCGATCGCCTCGACGCTCGGCTTGCCGCGTTCGGCCGGGGACACCGGCAGGCTCCGGCTCAGCGGCACAGCGCGCGTGCGGCGCTCCTCGGCGGGGGCGTCGTCGAGGAAGGTGAAGGGCTTTCCGAGGAGGATCTCGTGGGCGAGCGGGGACGGCTCGGGTGTGTCCCGGTAGACGACCTCGATCGTGCGGTCCTCGAGTCGACCGATGAGTTCCACCAGCCCGTCGAGGTCCATGGCGTCGTGGAGCGTGTCGTGCATGGTCTCGTTGACGAGCAGGTGGTCGGGCACCTCGACGGGGCCCGAGACGTTCTCCTGGCACGCCGCCACCCCGGGGAAGACGGCCGCCATGACGTCGTCGGCCTGCATGCGCTGCAGAGCGGGCGGGTTTCGTCCCGATCCCCGATGGCGCAGCACCACGAGCGCCCTGTTGAGGTTCCAGCGCCAGCGAGTGGTCAGCATCGGCGAGGGTGGGACCAGCACAGCCTGGCGCAGGACGTCGCCCGCCGTGCGCGAGTTGAGGAACCGGGGTACGTCCGCCAGCGGGAAGCTGTGCTGGGGGCCGAGCGAGAGGACGACGGCGTCGTCGCTCGCCGCCGCCTGGAGTTCGAAGTCGAACGTGGCACAGAACTTCTTGCGGAGCGCGAGCCCGAGCGCCCGGTTGAGTCGTGCCCCCCGTGGGCTGTGGACCACGAGTTGCATCCCGCCGGACTCGTCGAAGAACCTCTCCAGGACCAGACGCTCCAGCGTCGGCAGCGCACCGAGGATCTCGAGGGATGCCTCCAGGTGTGCGACCACCATGGCCGCGGCGGACTCGCCGACGCCGCACTCGGCGCACAACCGGGCCCGGGCCGCCGCGGTGCCCCCTGAGCGGAGATCGTGCTCCACGAGGCGGCGGACCTCGCTGACCTCCGCGCTCAACTCGGCCGTGCGCGCCGGGGCCTCGCCGACCCAGAACGGCACGGTCGGCGGTGCTCCGGCCGCGTCCATGACCCGCACGACTCCCGCCTCCACGCGCCGGATACGCCAGGAGTGGGTGCCGAGCAGGAAGATGTCCCCGGCCATGGACTCGATCGCCCAGTCCTCGTTCACCGTGCCGATGAACGTGTCGTCGGGCTCGGCCACGACCCGGTAGTCGGCGACGTCGGGGATGGCTCCACCGGAGCGCAGCGCGACGAGCCGGGCGCCGCGCCGACCGGCGAGCTCGCCATTGATCGTGTCGTGATGGACCCACCGTCCCCGCGGGCCGCGTCCGGTAGTCACGCCCTCGGACACGAAACGGACGGCCTCGTCCCACGCGGCCGGCTCCAGGTTCTCGTACGGAGCCGCCCGCTTGAACAGCGCGTAGAGGTCCCCGACGACCCAACGCTCACATGCCGACTCGGCGACGATCTGCTGGGCGAGTACGTCGAGGGGCGCCACCGGCGGGCGCAGGGTGTCGAGCCGGCCGCCCCGCACGGCACGCAGCACGGCGGTGCACTCCACGAGCTCGTCCCGGGTCATGGGGAACAGCCGGCCCTTCGGGGTTCCCCAACGGGTGTGACCCGACCGGCCGACCCGCTGCAGGAACGTGGCGATCGACCGGGGTGAACCGATCTGGCAGACCAACTCGACCGGGCCGACGTCGATCCCCAACTCGAGGGAGGCGGTTGCGACGAGAGCCCGAAGGTCCCCGGCACGCAGCCGCTTCTCGACGGTTGCGCGCCGGTCCTTGGAGAGCGACCCGTGGTGGGCGCACACGGCATCTTCACCGAGCCGCTCCGCCAACTGGTGGGCGACCCGCTCGGCCATTCGTCGCGTGTTGACGAAGACGAGAGTCGTGCGGTGCCCGGTGACGAGTTCCGCGATGCGGTCGAGCATCCGTCCCGTCTGTTCGTTCGACGCGAGCGCCCCGAGGTCGTCGTCGGGCACCTCCAGTTCCAGGTCCAGGTCCCGCTCATGCCCTTCGTCCACGACATGGCAGGCGATGGCGCCACCGGGTCCGCAGCGGCCGGCCCCGACCAGGAGCCGGGCGACGACTTCGAGGGGCTTCTGTGTCGCCGACAGGCCGATCCGTTGGCACGGTGTCCCGGTCACATGGTCCAGCCGTTCGAGCGTCAGCGAGAGGTGGGCGCCGCGTTTGTCGCGCGCCATCGTGTGGATCTCGTCCACGATCACCGTGTCCGTGGTGGCGAGTGCGGCCCGGCTCTTCTCGGCCGTGACCATCAGATAGAGCGACTCGGGTGTCGTCACGACGAAGGCGGGAGGACGGCGCAGCATCGACGCGCGTGCCGAGGCGGTGGTGTCGCCGGAGCGCACCCCGATGCGCAGGTCCGGTGCGGGGAGGCCCAGTTCCGCCGCGACCGATGCGATCCCGGCCAGAGGCGCGCTCAGGTTCTCGGCGATGTCCACCGCGAGCGCCTTGAGCGGTGAGACGTAGACCACGCTCGTCCGGCGTGACACGTCACCGCCGGCGTCGTGGACCCGGTACAGCCTGTCGATCGCCACCAGGAAGGCCGACAGGGTCTTGCCCGAGCCGGTGGGCGCGGCGACCAGCGTGTCGTGGCGGGCGGCGATGGCGGGCCAGGCTTCAGCCTGCGGGGACGTCGGCCCGTGTGGGAACGTCCGCTCGAACCAGATCCGCACGGCCGGGTGGAAGCCGGCGAGGACCTCGTCGCGGACCGGGGGGACCGCGACGTGCGCGGTCGGTTCGAACAGGCGTGGTTCGAAACTCGTTGCCCCTGGTCTCGCGTCGACGACGGTCATCGCGTCACCGTAGAGACGGGTAGTGACAGCGCCCGCCGGCGCCCGGCCCGCCCGCCGGTTCTCAGGAGGAGTTCGGGTCCGCGCCTCCGGTGAGCAGGACGTGCGCGACGTCACCGGCCGGAAGGTTCATCAGCACGTACTCGTCCATGGCCGTCGTCACCGCCCGCACGTAGCGGTCGGCGTTGTTGTACGAGAGAAGGGCGCCACGCAGGCCCACCGCGGAGCCAAGGTGGTGGCCTTCGCAGAGGTAGGCGGCCGCCGCGACGGTCGCGTCGTACACGTTGTGGGGGTCGATGACGCCGTCACCGTTGCCGTCACGGGCGAACCCCCGCCACGTCCCCGGCAGGAACTGCATCGGACCCACCGCCCGGTCGAACTCGGGGTTGCCGTCCAGCGCGCCGCCGTCGGTGTCGACGACCACCTGCGTGTCCGGCGTCTCGCCGTCGAGGACCACGCCCAGAATGCGCGCCACGGTCCGTCCGTCGTCGTGGACGGGTCCACGGGTTCCGACCGCGTGGTTCGATTCGATGAGACCGATCCCGGCGAGGACGGTCCAGTCGAGGTCACAGCCGGGCCTCTCCTCACCGGCCCATTCCGCGGCCCCCAGGTAGGCGTCGAGCACGACCGGCGTCATGGACGTGTCGCCGATCCACGAGCGACGGTGCAGCGTTGCGGCGTCTTCGACCAGATCCGGTATCGCCCGGGTAAGCGCCCTGCGCGCCGCGCGAAGAGCGCTGAGGGTGTCGCGTTCGGTGGCCACCACCGCCTCCACGGCGGTGATCGCCGTCGCGAGGTCGTCGCGACGCTCCTCGAGACCGAGGATCTGGCGGTCGAGTGCCACCAGGTCGTCGTCGAGTTCGCCGATCCAGGCCCGCCACGAATCATCCAGCCACTGCAGCTCCTCCGACGCCGCCTGGCCGAGTTCGATACCGATCCGCGACGCCGGTACGGCACCGCCGGCCTCGGGCATCAGCGCCTCGGCCACGCTGCGTTGGCGGCCGCCGACGTAGGCCTCGACGGCCAACTGGGTACGGGCGTCGAGGACAGCCGCGAGCTCGTCGCCGGCGGCCTTGCGTGTCGCCACCAGCGCCGCGCGGTCGTCACGTCGGACATCGAGGAGCTCGACGGCACTGCCGTGATCACGCCACAGCCCCGCCTGTTGCACGAGCGCGACCTCCAGTGCCTGCTGGTGCTGGTCGATGCCGGCTTCGAGAGCGGCGTCGCGGATCGACGCGGCCACCAGCGCCGTTCTGGCTTCGTCGTAGGCCGCCGACGACGCCTCGATCACCGCAGCGCGTGCATCGAGCCCCGAGATGAAGAACCATTTTCCGGTCACCTCGAGGCGGTCGAGGGCGGCGAGGAGCGTCAGATCCACGGTGGGAGCCGAGTTCTGGGTGTCGGCCGTGGTCACAGCTGCCACCGTCGACACCGACGACACGAGGATCCCGGCGCACAGTACGGCTGCGAGCGCGCGGCGAGCGAGCCCTCGTGCGGGCGCAGCTCTGACCGGACCACGACGCGGTGGCGTCATTTCGTCCTCCGACCCGGACCCGGGTCCACATCGATCCCTGCCGGCACGGGCGATCGTCCACCTGTGCCACTGGACAAGATCGGCCCGGGAGGGGAGGTACTTGAGTGCTCCGACGATTCCAGCGGTCACGGGAGGTTCGTCTCCCGTTTCGCAGAGGTGAACGGTCGGTTCACCGGGCGTGCCTACCGTCGCCGGTGATGCGGGTCCTGATCGTGGCAGAGACGTTCCTTCCGGCTCGCAACGGCGTGACGAACTCGGTCCTGCGAGTGATCGAGCACCTCCGCCGACGGGGCCACGACCCGCTCGTCGTCGCTCCCGCGCCCGGTCCGAGCAGCGTCGACGACACGCCGGTGGAACGGATACCCGCGATCGAGGTCCCCTTCTACAGATCGCTGTCGGTGGGGATGGCCACGGAGGCCCGTCTCGAACAGATCATCGAGCGGTTCCGGCCCGACGTCGTGCATCTGGCCGCGCCGCTCGTCCTGGGAGCGAGGGCGGCCACCGTTGCGCGTCGGATGGGAGTTCCCCGCGTGGGGGTGTACCAGACGGACGTGGCCGGATTCGCCACCCATTACCACCTCGGGTTCCTCGGACGGGCCGCGTGGACCTGGCTCGGTCGCGTGCACGGTTCGTGCGATCTCACGCTCGCCCCGTCGACCCACGCCGCATGGGAACTGCGCCGCCATGGCATCGACCGCGTCCGGATCTGGGGCCGCGGGGTGGACCACCGCCGGTTCGACCCCGGTTTCCGCGACGACGAGTGGCGCCGACGCGTCCTGGCAGGTCGCGACTTCCTCGTCGGTTCCGTCGGTCGGCTGGCTCCGGAGAAGCGGCTGCACCTCCTGGCGCCGCTCCTCGATCTCGACGGCGTCAGAGTCGTGATCGCGGGAGACGGGCCGATCCGCAGGCAACTCCGGCGCCAGCTACCCGGCGCCGTCTTCACCGGCCACCTCTCCGGTGGCGACCTCTCCCGGGCGTTCGCGTCACTCGACGTCTTCGTCCACGCCGGTGCTGACGAGACCTTCTGCCAGTCCATCCAGGAGGCACTCGCGAGCGGCGTTCCGGTGGTGGCACCTGCGTCGGGTGGACCGGTGGACCTCGTCGCGCACGGCCGCACCGGTTTTCTCTACCCCCACGACGAGCCGAAGATGATGGCCGGCGCGGTCGAGACCCTGCTGGCGGACACCGTCGAACGGTCGGCGATGGCGCGACGGGCACAGGCATCGGTGGCCCATCGGACGTGGGAGGTGGTCGGAGACCAGCTGATCGGCCACTACGAATCGGTCGTCGGTCTCACGCGGAGCGTCCGGCGGGCCGCATGAGCGATTCGGTCGTCGCCCCGGCCACCCGCCACCGTGTAGCCGGCATCGCCGTGCGCGACGTGACCGTGGTCGTCCCGACCCGCAACGAGGCGGCCAACGTCGGTCGCTTCCTGACTTCGCTCCCCACCGACGTCGCGCTCGTCGTCGTCGACGCGAGCGACGACGACACGCCGGATCTCATCGAGCGGATCCGCCCGTCCGCGACGGTGCTGAGGGAGCGGGCCCACATCGCCGAGGCCCGCCAGATCGGCGCTGACGCGGCGACGACCCCTTGGGTGGTCTGCACCGACATCGATGTCGCCTTTGCTCCGGACTACTTCGACGTGCTCGCCGCCCACCCGGTGGGTCCACACGATGGGGTCGTGTGCGGGGCCAAGCTGTCCACCGGCGACCATGCGGCCTACTACCGGCTGTTCACCCGCGGTTCGGCGCTACTCACCCAACTTGGTCTGCCAGCGGCGTCGGGTTCGAACATGGTCGTGCGGACCGAGGCACTGGCTGACGCGGGCGGCTTCGACCTCGAGCTCAGGTGCAACGAGGACTCCGAGGTCGTCTGGCGGATCAGGGGAGGTGGCTGGACGGTGGGTTACCTCGAGGCCCTGGCTGTTCATGCCTTCGATCATCGCCGCCTCGAACGTGGACGGGTTCGCAAGACGCTTCACTCTCTCTTTAGGTGCGGTCTGTTGTACTCGGGCCTGATGAACGAACGCGTCCGCCGCTCCGACTGGGGCTACTGGTCATGACACGCCGCTCCGACGGCCTCAGCGCCGCGCCCACCGGCGGATCTGCCGCCGTCGTCGACCCCGGTGCGGGACGGCTGGCCCTGTTCGATCTCGACCGGACGATCTACCCGGGCTCGACCCTCGTGCCCTTCGCCCGGGCCATGCGGTCCCGCGGCCTGGTGTCCGGGGCGCAGTTGCTCAAGGGGATGGGTCGCAACGTCGTGTTCCGCCGGTCCGGTAGCACCGACGCGCTCGTGGACCGTGTCCGCCGTGAACTGCTCGCCGGCGCCGAGGGCATCGAGCGACGCCTCGTCGAAGAGGTCGCCCTCGAAGTGGCCGACGAGGTGGTCGACGGTGCCCGGGTCGGTCTGCGCCTTCTCATCGACCGGCATCTCGCCGCGGGTGACTTCTGTGTGGTCCTGTCGGCGTCGCCCCAGGAGCTCGTGTCGGCGGTGGCGCGCCGCCTCGGGGTGCAGCGCGGGGTCGGCACCGTGGCCGCGACGGCGGATGGTCTCTACACCGGCGAGATCGACGGCGCCTTCTGTTATGGCGCCGGCAAGCTCGTCCGCCTCGCCGATGCCCTGGGCGCGGTCGACCTCGACACGGCGGCGGCTTACGCCGACTCGATCTCGGATCTCCCGGTGCTCGAGGCGGTCGGCGAGGCGGTGGTGGTGCGGCCCGATGCGGAGCTTCGCCGGATCGCCGCCGACCGTGGGTGGCCCATCGTCGACTTCGATGACAGGGCCGCAGGACGACGCAGCTGGATCTCACCCGCCGCCACTTCCTGACCAACAGCGCAGCTGGCGACGCCTCGATCGACGCGGGGGGCGGGATACTGGGCGCAGCCCGCTGACCCTCGGCGTCGCGTGGAAGGACCTGATCTCATGAATGTCATCGGAAGGCTCGCTCAGACTGCGGCTGCACTCTGGATCCTCAACGTCTGGTTCCTCCGCTTCAACAAGGACACCGGCTACCGCGGCGGCGACGCGACCAACATGAAAGAGGAGTTCGCCGAGTACGGGATGTCTGAAAGGACGATGTACGCAGTCGGCGCGACGAAGGTCGGTCTTGCGACCATGATGCTGGTGGGCCTGCGGGTGCCACGGTTGTCGCAACCGGCGTCGGCCGGCCTGGCCGCACTGATGCTGGGGGCGATCGGCATGCACGTCAAGGTGAAGGACCCCATCAAGCGGGCCCTCCCGGCGATCTGCGTCTTTTCGTTGTCGGCGACGGCCGCAGTGCTCAGCCCCGCCGACTGATCAGCGAATCAGGAAGAGCCCGGTCAGTAGCGCGTTCACCGCGCCAAGCGAAGCAGCGGGCACCATCAGGCGTGGACCGTCGTGGATCCTGAGACGAACGATCAGGCCGAGGAGCATCATCACGGCGAGCCCTGCGGCTGCCGCCGCGCCCAGCGGCGCGTAGCCCAGCCCGAGCAGCACACCTGCGCCGCCGAGGAGCTGCGCCGACCCGACGAGGCGCCGAACCCCCGGCATTCCGTACCGTTCGAACTCGTCCCGTCCGCGAGCTGTGAACAAGATCTCGAATCCATAGAACAGAAACGAGACGCCGGAGACAAGGGCGAACACGACCAGCACCGGGAGCATCTCGGTGCACTGTACGACCCGGTGTGTGGCGCCATGGTGCCCTACCGGCTGTCGAGTCCGATCGACTCCACCGGCGATGTATCGCTCTGCGTCGTCGATCGCGGCCCCAGCTGAACCACCACGAGACAGGGCTTCTATGATCCGGACCGACCACACAGGGGGAACGAAGATGGGTGCAGCGAAGGTCTGGTCGGGTGAGTTGGGCGACGCGTACGACGTCGTCGTCGTGGGATCCGGGGCCCCCGGGCTGACGGCAGCGCTGGCGGCCGCGAAGAACGGTGCGACGGTCGTCGTGCTCGAGAAGGCCGACTTCCTCGGCGGAACGTCGGCCGTGTCGGGCGGCATGATCTGGATCCCGATGAACCGGTGCATGACCGAGTTGGGGATCGCCGACACACGCGACGACGCCCTCGCCTACCTCGGCGCGATCTGCGACGACCGCACGCCGGTCGGGGTGCTCGAGACCCTCGTCGACCGAGGCACCGAGATGCAGGCGTTCGTCGAGACCGAGAGCGATCTCCGGTTCGAGACGCTCGAGAACTTCCCCGACTACCACCCGGAGTGGCCCGGCTCCCATGGGGGTGGCCGGTCCCTCGAGCCCTCGCCGTACCACGCGTCCGAGAAGCTCGGCGACCTCTTCGAGAGTCTCCGCCCCGATCATCGACCCCCGTTCACCATGCGTGAGTACGAGGAGTGGCGGATCTTCACCCGCTTCCCGTGGGAGGAACTCGCCGAGCGGGCCGAAACCGGTGTCGTCGCCCGTGGCCGTGCCCTGGTGGCACCGCTGGTGAAGGCCTGCGCCGACGCGGGGGTCACCCTCGTGACCGGCTACGGGGTCCGGCGTCTGGCCGGCGACGGAGCCGGGGTCACCGGTGTCGTCGGCGACAGCTCCACGATCGCGGCAGCCGGCGGTGTCGTTCTCGCCTGTGGCGGGTTCGAGTGGTCCGCCGAGATGGCCCAGAGCTATCTGCCCGGGCCGATCCAGGGGAGTTGTTCGCCGCCGCACAACACGGGCGACGGCATCCGGATGGCCGCCAAGGTGGGCTCCAAGCTCGGCAACCTCAACGAGGCGTGGTGGGGTCCGATGGTCGTCATCCCCGGCGACGAGACCGACGGGGCCCCGACGAGCACGCTCCTGCGTTTCGAGCGCACCGGGCCCGGGTCGATCATCGTCAACCGGGCCGGCCGGCGTTTCGTCAACGAAGCGCACAACTACAACGACATGACGAAGGCGTTCCACACCTTCGACCCCGGAACCTACACGTACGCCAACCTTCCGGCGTGGCTGATCTTCGACCACGCACACCTGCGTGAGTACGGCTTCCTCGCCCATCGGGCCGGTCATGCCACCCCCGAGTGGCTCACCGATGCGCTCTCGCTGGCCGAGCTCGCGACGAAGATCGGCGTCGACCCCGACGGACTCGATGCGACCGTCGAGCGGTTCAACCAGCACGCCGTCGAAGGGGCCGACCCGGACTTCCACCGGGGCGCCAGTGCCTACGACCGGTACTGGGGTGACGATCGGGCCGAGCGCCCCGCCCTCGGCCCACTGACGGAGGCGCCGTACTACGCGATCGAGGTCGTCTCCGGTGTCATCGGTACCAAGGGCGGGATCGTGACCGACCCCGACGCGCGCGCCCTGGACGCGTTCGACGATCCCATTCCCGGCCTGTTCGCTGTGGGTAATACGACGGCCCAGCCGATGGGCCCGGGATACGCGGGGGCAGGATCCACTCTCGGTCCGGGAATGACGATGGGCTACGCGGCCGGGCTGACCGCGTCGGCTGACGCTGCCCGCCCGGTCGAGCCGGCGGTCGTGCCCGGCGCCTGAGGTCCGCCAGGGTCCGTGGCCTCAGCCTGCGTGGGTGGCGTCGAGATCGGCGCGCAGGGCTGCACGCTGATCGTCAGAGAGGAGCATCTCCTCGCGCAGAGCGTCGAAGTCCGTGCCGAAACCGACCGGAGCCTCCTGGCCGACGTGGAACTTGAGGTACTGGACGGCCGATATCCGGTCTTCGCCCACCTGCGAGGGGTCGAAGGTCGCGTACACCCTGGAACCGTCGGCCATCTGGGCGTAGATGTGCTCCTGGAGACCCAGCCACTCGCGGAGCTTCACGGCGCGCTCGTCGACGTCGTCGATCTCGACGAGAAGGACACATCCGAGGTCGCCCGGCCCGCCCAGCATGTCGTTGTACGTGTCGATCTCGGTCTGGATGTCGGTCTCTCGGGCGATCCGCTCGGCCCGCATGATCTCCTGGATCTGGTACGTGAGCGTGGCGCGGTTCTCGAAGAGCATCGTCAGGTACGCGCCGAGGTGGACGCGTCGGGGCTTCTTCGCCGCCATCGCGATCTTGCGTGTCTCGTCGCGGGTGTCGCCGTACGTCTGGTAGTCGATGATGTCGGATCGTTGGACCAGGTGGGACATCGTTGTCTCCTCGTGGGTCAGGGGTCGTGTGTGGTGTGTGCCCCCCGGCTCTCTCCCACAGCCCGGGTTCAGTCGTCGCCGGGCACCGGGTTGGGGAATCCGTCGGGCTCGTAGGCCCGGGCGAGCACCGACATGGGGTGCATGGGCTTGCGGCCGGCGTGCTGGTCGAACTGGATGGCGGCCAGGGGGCAGTCCGTCGCCCAGACCTCGGCGTCGTGCGACTTCATGCCGTCGAAGGCCTTGCGGCCGATCCGCACGGAGGTCTCGAAACCTTCGACCTTCATCGCGTACGTGCCGTCGTGGCCGCAGCATTCGATCGTCGGTCGGGGTGTGACCCCGGGGATCTTCCGGATCAGGTCCCGGCCCTTGAGGCCGACGGCCTGCGCCCGCAGGTGGCACGGTGCGTGGTAGCTCACGGTGTCGCCGGGCGATGACCTGAAGTCCGTGTTGAACCGGTCCTCGTCGCGGATCGACCACAGGAACTCGCTCGGGTCCATGGTGGCCGCGGCCACCTCCGCAGCGGCGGCGCGGTCGGAGTCGGCCACGAGCGTCGGATACTCCTGGCGCAACATCATCGAACAGGTCGGGTTGATCGCCAGGACCTTCTTGCCGGCCCGGACGTGGGGGAGCAGCTTGGCGAGGTTGACCGATGCCTTCTCGCGCATCGTGTCGAGGTCGCCGGACTCCCATGCGGGCATGCCGCAGCACTTCAGGCCCTTTTCGCAGGTGATCTCGACCTGGCTCTGCTTCAGGACCGAGACGGTGTCGTGGCCGACCTCGGGTTCGTTGTGTTGGACATAGCAGGTCTGGAAGAGGACGGCTTCGCCCTCGGTCGGGTCGTCGTAGACGAGGCCCTGGTCGATCGCCCACTTCTCGAATGTCTGCTTCGCGAACTCGGGGAGCTGTTTGCGGTGATCGATCCCGAGGGTCTTCTCGAGGAACTTACGGTGGATCTTGGACCGCGAGTTCAAGACGTTGGCGGAGCCGAGCGATGCGCGTGCCATGGCCCCGGTGCGGTCCGGGTCACCGAGGAACTTGTCGCGTACCGAGACTCCGTCCTCGCGGGTGCGGATCGCCTTGTACCGGTGGACGAGCTTGGGAAAGTCCAGTTGGTACTCGTGCTGGTCACGCACCGTGTAGGGGCAGTTGATCTCGCAGAGCTTGCACTGGAAGCACTCGTCCATCACCTGGTCGGTCTCGGCCGCCGTGACGGCACGGACGTCGCCGTCGTGGTTCTCGTCGATGAAACGGAACAGCGACGGGAACGAGTCGCAGAACTTGAAGCAGAGGCGACATCCGTGGCAGATCTCGAAGGTCCGGTCGATCTCGCCGGCCAGTGCATCGGCGTCCCAGTAGACGCCGTCGGCCGGGTCGTACGTCAGCCCTGCGGTGGGGGCGTACGGGACTGGTCCTTCGGATCCGCTCACGGATGTCTCCTACGTTCGTGGTGCCGCCCAGGGAGGCGGCGGGCGGTCAGGAGATGCTGTCGAGCAGGCCCTGGAAGCGTCCGGCGTGGGCCTTCTCGGCCTTGGCCAACGTCTCGAACCAGTCGGCGATCTCGTCGAAGCCCTCGTCGCGGGCGGACTTGGCCATGCCCGGGTACATGTCGGTGTACTCGTGGGTCTCGCCTGCGACGGCCGAGGCGAGGTTGTCCATGGTGTCGCCGATGGGGGCGTCGGTGGCCGGGTCGCCGACCGATGCGAGGTAGTCGAGGTGGCCGTGCGCGTGGCCGGTCTCGCCCTCGGCGGTCTCGCGGAAGTTGCCGGCGATCTCGGGGTAGCCCTCGACGTCGGCCTTCTTGGCCATCCAGAGGTAGCGGCGGTTCGCCTGTGATTCGCCGGCGAAGGCGTCCTTCAGATTCTGGTGGGTCTTGGTGCCCGAAAGATTGCTCATCATGTCCTCCTGGGACGGTTCGTTGGTTGGGAATCTAGCAGTGCTGTCAGTTTGGACAAACTCCAAACAAGGAAACTTTCGAAGAACGGCGTGGTGCGGTGCGCCACACGGTGCGCAGCTGTCAGGCGGGTGCGTCCGCGCGGGCGGCGCTGCAGTCGCTGCGACCACACGTTCCGCTGAAGATCATCTCGACGGTGGCGGGATCGAACGACGTGCCGTCGAGGCCTGCGACCGAGAGTCGGTCCGCCCCGTCGACGCCCACGTCGAAGACCCGGTCGCAGTCGTCGCAGATGAAGTGGTGGTGGCGGACGTGCGCGTTTGGATCGAAGCGCACCGCCCGACCGTGGTTGACCTCACCGACCTCGCCGAGATTCACGAAGTCGTGCAGCGAGTTGTAGACGGTGGCGCGGCTGATCTCGGGGAGCTCGAGCCGGGCCCGGTCGTGGATCTCGTCGGCGGTGAGGTGGACGTTGTCGCCTTCGAGAACCTGGGCGACGACGCGGCGCTGCGCTGTGAGGCGGATGCCTCGTGCTCGGAGTCTCTCGAGGAGTGTGTCCATGACCGGGCCTAGTCTAGACATTGTCAAGATCAAAACCCACTCATAACTGGGTGCCGGCCGCTTCGAGGGGCCGCCCTCGAGGGCGGCCGGCGATCCGTCGTGCCGCTCAGCGACCCCCGAAGCCGCCCGAGGAGAAGGGCCCCCCGAAGCCCCCGCGACCGGTGTTGGGGCCGCCCTCGCGGCTCTCGAAGGCGGTGTCGAGGCCGGTGCCGACGAAGTCCTCGGGAACGTGGTTGTTCGCTGCGAAGTCGTACAGGGCGGTCTGGTAGATGGCGGTGAGCGCCGTCATGATCACCGCGATGAGGCCGATCCAGACCGCACCGATGGCGATGCCGATGACGAGGCCGGCGCCGCCGAGCTGCACGCCGATGAGGATCGGGACGAGTGCCGGGAGCATCGCCAGCATGCCGACGAGGCCGAGGCCGAAGCGGCCGATGAGGTTCTCGCCCCACGTGGTGCGCAGCAACTCGGTGGAGCGCTTGACGGCCTCGATCGGGCCCTTCTTCTCCAAGACGATGACGGGGACGACGAGGAAGGTGATGACCTGCCAGGCCATGTCGAGGAGTCCGGCGAAGATGTCGCCGACGATGCCGGACCGCTCCCGGATCGCCCGCAGGATCAGGCCCACGGTGGAGGTGATGATGGTCCAGCCCAGGAGTTGGGGCAGGCGGGCCAGCGCGCCGCCGATGGCCGACGAGACGGTCGGGTCGCCGCCCCGCATGCGCTCGGCCGCACCCGACACGAGCGAGCCCTGCACCAGGGACGTGATCGTCGCGATCGCGAGACCTGCGACGATCCAGGCGACCGTCGTGGCCGGTCCGGCCTCCATCGTCGACGTGTCGATGTCGTAGTCGACGAGGAACGAGATGCCGAGCGCAACGCCGGCGATGAGCGCCGACAGGGTGAAGCCGATCACCGGGAGCCACAGCAACTCGCGGTCCCGCTGCAACACCTTCCACGAGGTCTTTGCGAGTTCGAGCGAGGTCTGGAAGCGGCCCATCAGGTCGTTCTCCGTTCGGGGGTTCGGGTTGCCCCGATTCTAGGCCCCCTCCGTCACCGTCGTACGTCGACCACAACGCGTCCGCGGACCTGTCCCGACAGCACCCGCGTGGCGACGCCGGTGACCGATCCGAGGCCGACGGTGGCGTCGGTCATCGCGGCGAGCAGCTTCTCGTCGAGGTCGGTGGCCAGCCGCGCCCAGGCCGCATCGCGCACTGCGGGTGTCTCGTACACGGAGTTCACGCCGGCCAGCACGACGCCGCGCAGGATGAAGGGCATGACCGTGGTCGGCAGGTCGGCTCCGCCTGCGAGTCCACATGCCGCCACGCAGCCGTGGGGGACCGTCTGGGCGAGCACCGTCGCCAGCGTGGTCGACCCGACGGTGTCGACGGCCCCCGCCCACCGGGCGCCCTCGAGCGGCTTCGCCTCACGTGACAGTTCCTCGCGGTGGATGACCTCGCTCGCGCCCAGGCCGCGCAGATACTCGCCCTCGGTCTCGACCCGCCCGGTGGAGGCGACCACCTCGTGGCCTGCATGTGCCAGCAGAGCGATGGCGACGCTGCCGACGCCTCCCGCTGCGCCGGTGACGACGACGGGTCCGTCTCCGGGAACCAGGCCGTGGTTCTCGAGGGCCTGTACGCACAACATGGCCGTGTAGCCGGCGGTGCCGATGGCGGCGGCGTCATGGGTGGAGACGCCCTCGGGCAGACGTGTCGGCCACCCTGGGTCCACAGCGGCCTTCTCGGCCAGTCCGCCCCACCGCGACTCACCGAGTTCCCAGCCGTTCACGACGACCCGGTCGCCCGGTGACCACGACTCGTCGGTGCTCGCGGACACGACCCCGGCGAGGTCGATGCCGGGAACCATCGGCCACTCGCGCACGATCCTGCCCCGGTCGAGAACAGCCAGAGCGTCCTTGTAGTTGACCGTCGAGTACTCGACGTCGATCGTCACCGCCCGCTCGGGCAGAGCTGCCTCGTCCAGTTCCGTGATGGCGCAACGGAAGTCCCCGTCGCGGGTCAACAGCAGTGCTTGGAAACTCATTGGTGGGCCTCTCCGGGCCCCCCGGCGCTCACGCCGTGGGTCCGTCTGATGTCGGGTTCGATGTAGACGACGGCCGACAGGTCCGTTGCGTCGCGGATGGCGATCTCGGTCCGGTCGATCGTACGCGCCAGCGCCGGTACGTCGAGCCCACTCGTGTACTCGACCTTGGCGGTGACCAGAAGCTCCTCGGGTCCCAGGTGCAGAGTGCGCAGGTGGATCAACTGGACCACCTCCGGCGCTGCGGCGATCGCCGCGACGATGCGGTCACGCTGGTCGGCCACGGCGCCCTCGCCGATCAGCAGGCTCTTCATCTCGATGGCCAGCACGATGGCGATCACTCCGAGCAGCACGCCGATCGACAGCGTGCCGATGCCGTCCCAGACGGCGTCGCCGGTGACCTCCGCGGTGAGGATCGCGCTCAGGGCGATGACCAGACCGACCATCGCCCCCAGATCCTCGAGCAGGACGACGGGGAGCTCGGGTGAGCGGCTCCGACGGATGAACGTGCTCCAGCTCGTCGTGCCCCGCACCGCGTTGGATTCGACGATCGCGGTGCGTAGTGAGTAGCCCTCCAGCACGATCGCCAGGCCGAGGATGCCCATCGCCCACCCGAGACTCTCCAGCTCGTGGGGATGGCGGATCTTGTCGATTCCCTCGTACACGGCGAACAGCGAGCCGCCGGTGAACAGGACCAGCGCCACGACGAAGGCCCAGAAGTACCGTTCCCGGCCATAGCCGAAGGGGTGTAGCGGCGTCGCTTCGCGCTTCGCCCGCCGCCCGCCCAGCAGGAGCAGGGCCTGGTTACCGGTGTCCGCGAAGGAATGGACGGCCTCGGCGAGCAGGGACGCGGACGACGTGACGAAGAACCCGACGAGTTTCGCGCACGCGATTGCCAGGTTCGCAAGGAAAGCCGCGATGATCGCTCTGGTTCCACCCGATGCCGACATGCCCGGACGAAACTAGTCTCGTTCGATGAGTCCTCGTTCAGGTGACCACCCAGCGGCGGCCGAGACGGTGCAGGCTTGCGTCGAGGCCCCCATCGCCCGACTGACACTCGCCCGGCCGCAGAACCGCAACGCGCTCTCGGCGGAACTCCTCGACGACCTCGCCGCCGCTGCGGCGAGAGCCGCCGCCGATACCAGTGTCAAGGTGATCGTGATCGCGGCGCAGGGACCGGTCTTCTCGTCGGGCCACGACCTGCGGGAACTGCTCGCCGGCGGCACCCCGGACCACGAGGCGGTCTTCGCGTCCTGTCGACGCGCGATGGAAGGGCTGCGCGCCCTGCCCGTCCCGGTCATCGCAGAGGTCGACGGACTCGCCACCGCGGCGGGATGTCAGCTCGTCGCCTCGTGCGATCTCGCGGTCGCGTCCGACCGGGCCGCCTTCGCGACGCCCGGCGTGCGGATCGGTCTGTTCTGTTCGACGCCGATGGTGCCGCTCACCGCTGTCATCGGGCCCCGGCGCGCTCTCGAGATGCTGCTGACCGGCGAGCCGGTCGATGCCGCCACGGCGCTCTCGTGGGGTCTCGTCAACCGGGTGGTGCCCGTGGCGGACCTGACGTCCGCCACCGACGCGCTCGCGGCGGCGATCGCCGCGTCGAGCCGGGAGGTGGTCGCGCTCGGAAAGCGGGCCTTCTACGCGCAGGTCGGCCGCCCCGAGGTCGACGCCTACGACATCACGACGCCGATCATGGTCGACAACGCGTCGAACGACGCCGCGCGTGAGGGGATCGGCGCATTCCTGGAGAAGCGCCCGCCGCGCTGGCCGGGGGGATGACGGTGGAGGGCGGGCGCGACTTCACCATGGACGTGCGCCTCGGCGCGCTGGTCCTGAAGGCCGCGACGGAGCTCGCCGATCCGTTTCGTTCGGACCTCGCGGAGGTCGTCAGTGGGATCCTCGAAGAGGTCTGCGACCTCTTCGGCGTGAGTCGGGCCCGGGTCTGGCTCCAGGACCCGGCCGCCCGGCGACTGGTCCCGGCGGCGGCCCACTACCGCGACGAAGCGCCTCTCGGCGACCTGCCGATCGCATTCGCGCCAGAGCTGGCGCAGAAACTGGAGCGGGTCGCGCCGGAGCACCACGGACTCGTGCCCCTCGGTGACGAGGGGCCGGTGCCCGAGCTACGGGTCGACTTCGACGACGGGCCCGGGGCACTGCTCGGCATGTGCATCCCGGTGCATGCCGGGGGGCAACAGGGCGGCCTCGTCACCCTCTGCGGATTGACACGCCCCCCGAGTGGCGCGGCCGAACGCGGAGCGATCGTGGCGATCGGTCGGCTCCTCGTGGGCGCCGAGGCGGCCAACGAGCTCCTGCGTCGTCTCTCAGCCCTGTGGGAGACGGGCCACGTCGGTCTGGTGATCCGCGACCCTCAGCGACGGCTCCTGCAGGCGAACGGGGCCTACTGCGAGATGGTCGGTGTTCCGCTCGACGATCTGGTCGGGCGGGGCCCCGAGGGCTTCGTCCACGAAGACGATGCCGAGCGCACCGCGGCGTTGATCGACGGGGTCCTCACCGGTCGCGAGGAGCACATCGAGAACGAGTACCGGATCCTGCGTCACGGTGAGGAGCGGTGGCTGCGGGCGCACATCGCACGCGTCGCCCGCTCCGATGGCGCTCTGGGGTACACGTTCAGCGTCGTCGAGGACGTCACCGAACGGCGTCGCGCCGAGCAGCGTCTCCGCGAGAGTGAACGGCGCCACCGCTCGGTGGTCGAGAACGCGCCGGCGCTCGTGGTCAGGGTGGACCGTGACGGCATCATCCGGTTCGCGAGCCATCGCTCGCTGGGTGTGGTCGGGCTCGGTCACGAGGTCCTCGTCGGAGCGGGTGTCGAGGCGCTCGGTGTCACCGACCCGCCCGGGCAGTGGTCGGCGGCCGTCGCCGGGTGCATCGCGTCGCTCGAGATCGTCGAGTTGGAGACGCGCATCCGGGTCGGTGACGGGTCGCGGTGGATCTGGGCGCGGTTCGCTCCCGAGGTGGACGTGGACGGTGAGCCCACCGGAGTGACGCTCTACGCGCTCGACGTGACGCGCCGCAAGACGGTCGAGTTGCAGCTCGAGCGGGCCGCCCGCCGCGACTCGTTGACCGGTCTGCTCAACCGGACCGCCTTCGCGGACCGGCTCGCGGAGCGGTTGGCGGCGTCGTCGGAAGGTGCCGGGGCACTGCTGTTCGTCGATCTGGACAGGTTCAAGCACATCAACGACTCGATGGGTCACCTCGTCGGGGACGAGGTCCTGAGCCGTGTGGCCGGTCGGCTGCGGGAGGCGGTGGCGCAGCCCGGACTCATCGCCCGTGTCGGGGGTGACGAGTTTCTCGTCTATCTCGAGGTGTCCGGTGGCGTCGGGGCTGTGGCCGCCGGGGCGGAGCGGCTGCGCGTCATGCTCGAGGAACCGATGGAGATCGGCTCGAAGGAGGTCCTCACCTCGGTGAGCATCGGCGTCGCCGTGGCCACAGCGGAGGTGAAGGCGCCCGAGCTCGTGCACGCGGCGGACCTCGCGATGTACGCGGCGAAAGAGGCGGGGCGCAACCGGGTCGTCTTCCACGACGACGCGCTCGAAGCCCGGCTCGGCCTCCGCTCGATGTTGGAGACGGATCTCCGCGGCGCCGTTGGACGCGACGAGCTGGTCGTCGTGTACCAGCCCGAGGTGGACCTCGCGACCGGCCGCCTGGTCGGTGTCGAGGCGCTGGTCCGTTGGGACCACCCCGAACGCGGCCGACTCGGCGCCGCGGACTTCGTGGAGATCGCAGAGGACAGCGGACTGCTCGTCGACATCGGCGAGTACGCGCTGCGTCGCACGTGGGAGGATCTCGCGGCGTGGACCGATCTCCCGCCGGACTTCCAGTGCCGCGTCAACCTCTCGGCCGTGCAGCTCGCGGCGCCCGATGATCTGTTGCACCTGCTCGACGAGTTGAACGGAGCCGCACCGTCGCTGCGGCTCCTGTGCATCGAGTTGACGGAGACGGCTCTTCTCGCCGAGCCCGACACCGCCCGGGTCGTGCTGGAGTCCATCCGGGCACGTGGTGGGAGCGTTGCGATCGACGACTTCGGCACCGGGTACGGCGGATTCACCTACGTGAAGTCCTTCCCCGTCGACCTCTTGAAGATCGACCGGTCTTTCGTGACCGACGTCGTCGACGACCCCTACGACCGCGCCATCGTCGAGGCGATCATCGGCCTCGCGACGTCGCTCGGGATGGAGGTCTCGGCCGAGGGGATCGAATCCGCCGCCCAGGCCGAGACCCTCGTTTCGATGGGGTGTCGGCGCGGCCAGGGCTTCCTGTTCGGTCCCGCGGTGTCCGCCGCTGAGATCCAGCGGTTGCTCCGGGCCGAGGTGGACCGAGGCCCCGAACCGGCTGAGCGGTAGCGTCGAAGCAACGGGTGCCGGGTCGTCCGGACCCGGCGGATCACATCACCCAGGCCCGAGAACACGAGGTACACGATGGCCAAGCGCAAGCGGAGGGGCTCCTCCGCCACCCCCTCGGACCCCCCGGTCAGGCGCGGCCTGATAGGCCCGAAGCGTACCGTTCCCGCTGGGATCCCCAGGCCGCCCTACGCAGCCACCGGGGACCCCGGTCCTTCCGTGTCGTCGCCGGTGCGCACGCCGGAGGAGATCGCCGCGATGCGCCGGGCGGGTGCGGCCGCCGCCGAGATCCTCATCCTCGCGGCTGACCACGTCGCTCCCGGTGTCACCACCGACGAGATCGACGCGCTGGTCCACGAGGCCACGATCGCCCGGGGTGGCTACCCCAGCCCGCTCGGCTACCGGGGCTTCCCCAAGTCCGTCTGTACGTCCGTCAACGAGATCATCTGTCACGGGATCCCCGACAGCCGTCCCCTTGCGGACGGCGACATCGTCAACGTAGACGTGACCATCTATCTGGACGGGGTCCACGGGGATACGTCCGCGACGGTGATGGTCGGCGATGTGGACGAGGACTCCGAGAGGCTCGTGCGTGCCACCCACGCGTCCCTCTACGCCGCGATCGACGTCGTCGAACCCGGTGTCCCGCTCAGCGCGATCGGCAAGGTCATCGAGCCACACGCCCGCCGCGCCGGTCTGTCGGTGGTGCGTGAGTTCATCGGCCACGGCATCGGCACCGAGTTCCACACGTCGATCCAGATTCCGCACTACCACGAGCCGCGACTGCGCACGCCGATGGAGGAGGGGATGACCTTCACGATCGAGCCGATGCTCAACCTCGGTACCCGCCACCTGCACGTCTGGGATGACGACTGGACGGCGGCGACCGACGACGGTTGCCGCAGCGCCCAGTTCGAACACACGCTGCTCGTCACGCACGACGGTGTCGACATCCTCACCGTCACAGGTGACGGAACCTGCGCCCACGACCGCTACGCCACCGCGCTCACGGAGACCAGGGGTTGAACCGCGAGATCCGTCCGGACGGCCTCGCTGCGCCGGCGTCGGCCTACGCCCACGGCGTGTTGTCAGTGGGCGCAGCGCGGATGGTGCACACCTCCGGGGTGGTGCCGGCCCGGTCCGACGGGACGGTCCCCGACGACCTCGCCGACCAGGCCGACCTCGTCTGGGAGAACATCACGACCATCCTCGCCGCGGCGGGGATGGTCGTCGCCGACATCGTCTCGGTCACGACCTACGTCGTCGCCGGCAACGACCTCGCCGTCGTCATGGCGGCCCGGGACCGGGCGCTCGACGGCCACCTCGCCGCGTCCACGCTCGTCACCGTGCCTGAACTCGCCCGGCCGGTCTGGAAGGTGGAGATCGCCGTCGTCGCCGCAGCGTGACGCTGCGAGCGGCCCTTGCGTGACACAATCCTGGTGACTTCGACAAGGGATGACCGCAATGGCGATGATCGACTTCGTAAAGAAGATCCACAAACACTGCGCCGATGATCTCGAGCCCGGCGAACAGGTGCTCGCTTCGACGTTCGGGCAGCCGCCGGGCGCGATCCGCCGGCAGGTCGCCTGGGGCGCCGTGGGTGGTGCGGTCGGCGCGGTGGCCGGTGAGGCACTGGCGAACAAGCGTCTCAAGGACTCCGAGCAGCAGAGGGGCGAGGGCATCACCGTCGAGATCCCGGCGGGCAAGGCGGTGCTCGGCCTCTCGGCCCAGCGTCTTCTCGTGTTCGGGCATAGCGCCTTGTCCGGGCGGCCCAAGGGGCTGAACGCGTCGATTCCGCTCGACCAGATCCAGTCGATCGAACTCGACCAGGGCAAGCTCGCCGGCAAGATGCTGATCACCTTCGTCGACGGGACCTCGGTGGACTTCGACGTCGTGAAGACAGCCGGTCCCGGCCCCTTCGCAGAGAAGTTCACCGAACTCACGGGCCGGTAGGACGACGGGAACCGCGTAGCCGTCCCGGAGAACAGGAGCGACCACGTGCCCAAGCCCGCCAAGGTCGAAGCGAACGTCCGCGACTGGCTGCGCAACGAGCGCGGGGACACACTCGATGCCTTCACCCGGGTGATCACGATCAGCGTCGTCAATCCCGGTACGGAGGTCTCCGGGTCCGTCTCGGTCGCGGACCTGCGGCTCCCGGCCCGGGCGCTCGGCCGTGATCTGTCCGACATGTGGGGGGTTCCCGGACACGCCCGCGCGTTCGCCGTGTCCCCGTCGACGTTTCGCGTCCTCCACCTCAGCGGTTGGAAGGAGCGGGTGAAGGAGGTCGAGGCCGAAGCGCCTATTGGCGAGGTCACCGTGCACCACCTCGACGACACGTCGCAGAGTGGGCACGGGATCCGCTACTTCGTGATCGACCTCCCCGACGGCCGGTGGATGGTCGACTCGCAGGTCGTGGTGAAGAAGAACGGGGAGCGGGGGCCCTTCGCAGCGAGCTCGGACGCGCTCATCGAAGCTCTCGGAACTCGAGCGGTCCCCATCGGCTGAGCGGTCTCATCGGGGTTGCGGTCCCGGCCCTCACCTACTGTGGGTCGATGACACGGGACATCGTCGATCACGCCATGGTGGGCGCGCTGCACCTGCGGGCGCTGAGTGGCGTCGACTTCCAGCACGACCCGTCGGTCGAGCACGTCGCCTTCCAGACCAGCACGATCAACGCGCTCATGGAGGGCATGTTCGAGGGCGACATGTCGATCGCGCAGTTGCTCCGCCACGGAGACCTCGGCATCGGGACCATCGACCGCCTCGACGGTGAGATGGTGATCCTCGACGGGGAGGCGTTCGTGATCGACGCAGAGGGTGTCGTCAGAGCCGTCCCCGATGAGACCCGCACCCCGTTCGCCGTCGTGTGCAGGTTCTCGCCATCGGTGGACACGCTCCTGGACGGCCCACTGCCGTTCGACGCGCTGGTGGAACAGCTGGACTCGGCATCGCAGAGTCGGTCATTTTCGGCGTTCAGGGTCGACGGGGATTTCAGCGACCTCCGGTTGCGCAGCGTCCCGGCACAGTCGCCCCCGTTCCCCTCCCTGGTCGAGGTGACCCGACAACAGACCGAATGGGCGGTCGCATCTGCGACCGGTGCGCTGGTGGGGTTCCGGTTCCCCGACCGCGTCGCCGGCGTCGAGGTCCCCGGCTATCACATGCACTTCCTGTCCGAAGACCGCACGCAGGGCGGCCACGTGCTCGAGGTGACCGTCGAGCGTGGCCGTGCGCGCATCGACGGTGGCGACGACCTGCACGTCGAACTGCCCTCCGGCGTCGCTCTCGGTACGCCGGGCGAGGCCGACCGGGATGCGATCCGTTCCGCCGAGAGTCACTGACCGGCCCAGGTGGCCCGACGTATGGTCGTCCGCAGCGCTTCTACGCGGTCAGAAGACCCGCGTGACGGAGCTCTGCAATCGTCTGATCAGGAACGCCGAGCACGTCGAGATGCACGATCGAGTCGTCGCCCGGACCATCGACGATGTCGACCACCCGGGCCAGGAACGGCTCAACGGGATCGCCGGCGACGATGATCGCTCCCGGCTGAATACGTTCGGGTTCGCCCGCATGGCTGAGAAGCGCCCACACAAGACCTGTGTCGTCGACCTGGTTCACGTCGGCAGGCAGCGTGACCATGATCTCGGCTGGTGTGCTCACTGTTGCCTCCTCACATGGTGGGGGTTCGGTCGGATCTCACCCAGCGCCTGGATGAGGAGCTCGGCCCGCTCCACAGTGTAGGAGCCCAGCACCACGCTGTAATGGGGCGCCGAGAACGTAGGCAAGAGCCCGAAGCCGGCGCCGACCAGTTCACCTACTGCCACAGCGGCGTAGCTCCGACGGGTCCGCAGACGCGAGCCCGACAGGATGCGGTCTACATCCCACCCGTTGGGGGCGCTCGGCGTGGGCGCAGCGATCGGGGGAGGAGTCACGAGAGCGACGGCGACGGTATCGATCGCGCCACCAATGCGGTGCTGTGAATCGCTGTTAGCGCGAAGGCACTGGCATCGATCGAAGATGTCGTGGATCTCAGAAGTGCCAGGGGTAGTCGGACCAGTCGGGGTCGCGCTTCTCGACGAAGGAGTCGCGCCCCTCGGCGGCCTCGTCGGTGCCGTAGGCGAGGCGGGTGGCCTCGCCGGCGAAGACCTGCTGGCCGACGAGTCCGTCGTCGATCATGTTGAACGCGAACTTGAGCATCCGCTGCGCCGTCGGTGACTTGCCGTTGATCCGCCGGCCCCAGTCCAGCGCGAACGCCTCCAGCTCCGTGTGGGGGACCACGGCGTTCACCATCCCCATCTCGTGGGCCTCCTGCGCGTCGTATTCGAGGCCGAGGAAGAAGATCTCCCGGGCTCGCTTCTGGCCCACCTGGCGGGCGAGGTAGGCGGAGCCGAACCCGGCGTCGAAGCTCGCCACGTCCGCGTCGGTCTGCTTGAAGCGGGCGTGTTCGCGGGATGCGATCGTCATGTCGGCGATGACGTGCAGGCTGTGGCCGCCGCCGGCCGCCCAACCGGGGACCACGCAGATGACCACCTTCGGCATGAAACGGATCAGCCGCTGGACCTCGAGGATGTGGAGACGTCCGGTGCGGGCCGGGTCGATCGTCTCCGCGGTGTCACCGCCCGCGTAGCGGTAGCCGTCGCGGCCACGGATCCGCTGGTCGCCGCCCGAACAGAACGCCCAGCCGCCGTCGCGGGGCGACGGCCCGTTGCCGGTGAGCAGCACACAGCCGACGTCCGAGCTCTGACGGGCATGGTCGAGCGCGCGGTACAGCTCGTCCACCGTGGCGGGCCGGAACGCGTTGCGAACCTCGGGTCGGTCGAACGCGACCCGCACCGTGCCGGAGTCGACCGAGCGGTGGTAGGTGATGTCGTTGAAGTCGAATCCGGGGACCTCGGTCCACGCCGACTCGTCGAAGATCTCTGAAACCATGGTCGGTCACCCTAGGACCGTGGCGGGTACGGTTGTGAGTGGAGCCTGACGGCCACCTGTCGGCGGCGCCGGTGCCGCAACGGACCGTCTCGGCTCACGGGGGGAGACGTGGACGAGGAACTGGGCGAACAGGACGGCGAGAAGAAGCCCCGCCGGGTCCGCAAGGTCGTCGCATGGACCGCTGCGGTTCTCGTCGTGGTCGCTGCCGCCATCTACATCATCTTCGGTCTCATCTACGACGATTCGACCACCCCGGTCGCCGTGGACGACGTGGTCGAGTCCTTCCGCGAGGCCCAGGCTGAAGCCGAGCGTTCGGCCGGTCACCTTCCGGCACCGGGTGTCTACGTGTACGCGACCACCGGAGACGAGTCCGTCGACGCGCTCGGCGGCACCACCCACGACTACCCGGCCACGACCACCATCACCGTGAGCTCGGCGGGGTGCGGGGTGCGGGTGCGCTGGGACGCACTCGTGGAGCGCTACGAAGATTGGCAGCTGTGCGACGACGAGGGGGCTCTGGTCGCCACCGGCTACACGACCTTCCACAAGTTCTTCGGTCAGGACGACCGGCGTGACCTCACTTGTGAAGAGCCGCTGCTGCTCGTGCCGGCCGAGCCGGCGGTGGGCGACACGTGGTCCGGCCGCTGCGCCGAGGGCACCTTCGACGAGGTCTTCACGGTGTCCGTGCGGGGACTGGAAACGGTCGACGTGGGCGGAGAGGCCGTCGAGGCCGTGCACGTGCACCTCGACATGGTCATCGAGTCGCCCACCGACGACCCGACCGGCGGAACGACCACCGATCTGTGGATCGCGACGGAGGACCGGATGATCCTGCGATGGGACGAGGCCACGGACACGACCGCCGGCTCCTTCGTCGGGCCGGTGCGACTCCAGGAGACCTACGGGCTCACCCTGACCGATCTGGCGCCCCGCGCCTGACCGGGCGGGGTCTCAGTCGTCCCACCACCACGCCAGGCCCGACACCCCGACCCCGGAGGCCGCGATCATCGCCTGTCCGAACTCCCCGATCATGGCCGTCGTAGGGGCGTGCTCGGCGCTCACAGCGTCGAGTAGACGCTGAGCGGCCTCGGGCGCTTCGGCATGTACGGCTGCCACGTGCAGCGGGGTGTCCGCATCGGGGCGGGTCGCCCGCCACGCCGACATCACCCGGTCATGGGCTGCGTCCACGCCACGGGCCGGCATCAGTCGGGTGATGCGGCCGTGGTCTATCTCGAACATCGGCTTCATTCCCAGCCGGTCGCCGGCCCAGCCGGCGAGGCTCGGGATCCGTCCCGTCCGCGCGAGCTGGGCGAGTCCGCCGAGGACTCCGAGTAGCCGCACCCGGTCGGCAACCCGCCGCGCGGTGGCGGCCACCGTCGTCACGTCGGCGCCGGTGGCCGCCATCCGGGCAGCGGCCGCGACGACGAGAGCCTGGCCCCCGGCTGAGGACCCGGAGTCGATCACCTCCACGGCGTCCCCGCCCAGTCGGGACGCCAGCACGGCGGACTGGTGCGTGCTGCTCAGTTCGGCGGAGACGGTCACGATGACGACCCCGTCGGGGCTGTCCGCTCCGGCCACCGCCGCGGCGAACGCTCCTGGCGGCGGTGCCGCCGTCGAGACGTGCGCGCGCAGGAGCGCCTCGGTGTCCATGGACCCCTCGGGCGTCTCGACGCCGTCGACGGTGAAGATGATCGGGACCACCGTCACGCCGAGTTCGGCCGCGAGCTCTCGGGGAAGGGCGGCCGTCGAGTCGGTGATCACGGCGACGGTCATGGCGCCGCCGTGGGTTCGGTGGTGGAGGCCGGCGTGGCGACCGGTCTGACCGCCTGGGCCGCGAGGACGACCACGACACCGCACCCGAGCAGGACGAGACGGATGGCGCTGATCGAGGAGTCGCCCGGGAGTTGGACCGTGTCCAGTCCGTCAGCGATCGCCCCGGTCACGACGGCGGCCACGCCGAGTCCGATGCGGATCACGACGTGGAACGCGGCGAAGGCGAGGACGCGTTCGGATTCGCGGACGCCGCTCTGCAGGGCGCTCATCCCCGAGGTCAGGGCGATCGTCGCCCCCGCACCGAAGCCGATGGCGCCGAGGTAGGTGAGCCAGATCTCCGGGCTGAGGCTCATCGAGGTGACCAGGAGTCCCATCGTGGTGACCCCGAACCGTGTCGTGGTCAACAGATCGGTCCCGAGTCTTCGGGTCAGGGCGAGCCCGATGCCCGCGCCCACACCGAACAGGGCGATCAGGATCCCGAACTCGGTGTTCGACGCCGACAACTCGTCGCGTATGAGGGCGATCCCCAGCGAGAACAGAGCGCCGAGTCCGAGCGCCACCGCCGCGGTCGCGGGCATCACGCTGCGCACCAGCGGCAGCCGCCAGGCGTCGCGGAGCCTGCCACTCGATTCCTCCTCGGGGGCTGTCCCTCCGCCGAGTCTGGGAAGCCGGGCGATGAGGACGGCGCTGGCCAGGAAGGTGAGCGCGTCTATCCAGAACACGAGTGCCTGGGGATGCTCGGCGAACCATCCGCTGTCGTTGAGGGGTAGAGCGGCGAGACCACCGAAGGCCAGCGCCCCGAGCGGGATGCCGCCGTAGCTCGACGCCATCATCAACCCGTTGGCCACCGGGAGGTCCTCTTCGTCGGCCAGGTCGGGTACCGCGGCGTCGCGGGCGGAGACGAAGACGATGGACGTCGCCTCGAGGACGAACGCCCACACGTAGATCCACCACAGGCCCTGCACGAGCGGGACCACGGCCACGACTCCGACCCGCATCAGATCCGTGGTCAACATGATCCGGCGCCGGTCCCAGCGGGCGGCCATCCGGGCGGCGACGGAACCTCCCAGGCCCGCCGGGAGCAGTCGCAGCGCGAGGATCCCGCCGACGGCGGCCGACGACTCGGTCTCGGTCAGGGCGAGCGCCATGAAGGCGAAGGTGCCCATCCAGTCGCCCAGGCCGGAGATGCCCTGACCGATCAGGAGGCGTCGAAAGTCGGGTCGGCGGAGGAGTTGCACGTCAGTTGGCCGGTACGACCGGCGGGGTCACGTCAGGGGGTTCCGGTCAGCCCATCGTTGTCGAACAACAGGCGTCGGGTGACCATCCTCGGTCGGTCCGGCGTCCGGGGCAAGCGGGAGTTGCCCACCATCCGCTTCATGAGTATCGGGATGATGATCAGCCAGCCGGCGAGCATCGCGGCGCTTCCATGGGTCAACAGCAACAGCCACGGCAGTACGAGCAGGGACAGGAAGGTGGAGAGCCCGGTGTGGTTGGCGAGGCGACCGAGCGCGAGGCCGCCGAGGAGAAGGACGGTCCCGGGCCACGCGACGACGAGGAGCGCCCCCATCGCCGGCGACAGACCCCGACCACCGGCGCCACCGATGAACGGCGACCAGTTGTGTCCGGCCACGGCGGCGAACGCGGCGAACGCGGCGAGTACCGGGGCCCCGTCAGCGAGCATCACCCCCGGGAGGCCCTTGACGACGTCGAGCACGCCACCGACGACGAGGGGGAGAAAGCCCGCGACGCGGTACAGCGCCGTACCCGACACCGTGCCGTTGCCGACGGTGCGCAGGTCGGCTCCGGCCACCGACTGTGCGACGAGGTAGCTGAAGGGCACCGCGCCGACACAGAACGAGACCAGGAGGACGACTGTCTCCTTCATCGTCTCCAGTGTGCACCACCGCGGACCTCGCGCGCTCAGGCCACGTGCGCCACACTCTCGCCATGACCGAATCCGACACGGCCGAAGACGACGACACGACCGACGAATCGACCCCGCCGACTCGACTGATCCTGGTGCGCCACGGCGAGTCCGAAGTCACGGTCCGCCGGGTGCTCGGTGGTGAACGCAGTTGCACCGGGCTGTCGGAACTGGGTCGCCGTCAGGCCACCGCGCTGGGAGAGCGTCTCGCCGCCGGTGATGATCCCCCCATCGACGTCGTATGGTCCTCGACGCTCGAGCGCGCGGTCGAGACGGCCGACATCGTCGCCGCACACATCGGCATCGACGAGGTCCACCGCGACCGGGACCTGGTCGAACGTCGTCCGGGAGAGGCCGACGGACTCACCTTCACGGAGTTCCGGGAGCGCTACGGGCTCGACTTCCTGACGGACCCCTACGAGCCTCTCTCGCCGGGTGGTGAGAGCGCCGCCGAGTTCCATCTCCGGGCCGGCGGTGCGGTCGCCCGCGTGGCGTCGACGCACCCCGGGAAGACGGTGCTCGTCGTGTGCCACGGTGGCGTGATCGACGTGGCCTTCCGGGACCTGCTGGATCTGCCGCGCCACGGCGGGTTCGACCTGTGGACGCTGAACACGTCGCTCACCGAACTCACGCTGCGCAGCGACCTGGAGGCGTGGCGGTGGCGTCTCGTGCGGTACAACGACGCCGCGCACCTCGCCGGGCTTCCCGACCAGACGCCTCACGCTCAGGAGTAGCGGTTGCGTCGGCGTCGTCGGGGAACGACGTGACCGCGGTCGGCCGCTACACGATCAGGATGGTGCCGGTCGGGGCCCCGTCGACGGGAGCGATCACCGTCCCGACAGCAGCCGCCGTGTGTCCCTTCTCGGTGAGTGCGGCCAGCGCCTCCGTGACGGCCGCGGGGTCACAGCCGAACAGGAGGCCACCGGCAGTCTGGGGGTCGGCGAGGATGTCGGCCAGAACATCGGGCACGGCGCCGCGCTCGGTTCCTCTCACGTCGACGAGCGCGTCGCCGAGGAACGCCCTGTTCCGGCCTGTTCCGCCCGGTACCTGTCCGGCCCGGGCGAGGTCTTCGGCGCCGGGCAGCAGTGGCACCGTTCCCGGATCGATCTCGATCGCCACGCCACTCGCGCGCGCCATCCGGTGGAGGTGACCCACCAGTCCGAACCCGGTCACGTCGGTGGCGCCGGTGGCCCGCGCGGCGCGCGCGACGACGGCGGCCTCGGCGTCGAGGCGGGTCATCTCGGTGACGGCGGCCTCGTACGCGGCGGCGAGGGGGCCTCCCGGACGGGCATCGGCGGCGGGACTGCGCTTGAGTGCCGTGGTGATGAGGCCCGTACCGATGGGCTTGGTCAACACGAGCGTCTGGCCCGCAGCCAGGCCCGCGTTGGTGAACATCTCGTCGACGTCGACCTCGCCGGTCACGGCCTGGCCGTACATGGGTTCGGGACCGTCGACGGTGTGTCCCCCGGCCACGACCCAGCCGCCCTCGGCCGCGGCGTCGAGGCCGCCGGCGAGAACCTCCCCGAGAAGGTCGAGGGGTAGGACGTCCACCGGCCAGGCGGCGAGCGCGAGCGCGAACAGTGGAGTGCCGCCCATTGCGTACACGTCGTTGGCGGCGTTGACCGCGGCGATACGCCCCCACAGGCGGGCGTCGTCGACGATCGGGGTGAAGAAGTCGGCGGTCGAAACGAGGGCGCGACCGTCCGGACGGCGCCACACCGCGGCGTCGTCACCTGTCTCGTTGCCGACCACCAGGTCGGCGTGTTCGACTTTCGGGAGGGTGCGCAGGACCTGCGCCAGCTCGGTCGGACCGAGCTTGCACGCTCAGCCTGCGCCGTGGCTGTACCCGGTCAGCCGTACGTCATCTGGCACGTCGCTCAACCTACCCGCCTGGGACCTGCCCCGGGGGAGCCCCTACAGGGGGCTCGACGCCCCGCTGCCGGCCGGTGCCGGAGACCACACCGACACGACTCCGTCCGCGAGGAAACGTGGCTCTGCACCGAGCGCGACCTCGTGGACCCACACGCCGGAGCGCCCGTCGGGTGAGGTCCCCGCGTAGGTCACGGCCGTGCCGTCCGGCGACCACAGCGAGTGGCTCCGGCCGTACTGGTCGAAGAACGGGAGGTAGTCGCGTGCCCACACGGTGCTCGGTGTGAACACAGGGCCGGGCACGAAACCGTCGGTGTTGAGGAACCACCACTGCAGTTGTCCCGGTTCGCCGTCGGCTGCCGGCTCGAGCCAGCCGAGTGCCTCGCCGCCCGGCGACCACCAGAAGGCGACGACGTCCTCTTCGGAGAGCACCGTCGGGTCGGAACCGAACGTCGCGAGAAGGGCGAACGTGTCGACCTCCAGGTGCGGGAGGTTGTCGGGATCGATCTGGGCGGGGAGCGGCGCCGAGGCGGTGACGATGCCGTCGTCGGGTTCGGGGACCTCGGCGGTGAGCACGGCCATCCGGTTGATCGCCGGGCTGACGGCGAAACGCAGGAGTCCGTCGTAGGTGAACAGCGGCAGTGCCCCTTCCCCCTCGGTGCCGCTCGTCACGAGCGTGGCCGCCCCGTCGATCGTGGTGGGGTATATCAGTGAGCGTGCTTCGAAGGTCCACGCGGGTGTGAGGAAGGGCGCCGGGGCCGACTCCACGATCACCGTCGTGCCGTCGAGATCCACCCGGTCGAGCCTCAGGCCGTCGGCGTGGACGAGGAGTTCCTCGCCGTCGGGGCCCCAGACGAACCAGTACGGCTCGCCCCGGTCGATCCGTCGCCAACCGTCGCCCGCTGAGATGTCGACGACGCCGACGTCGACGCCGGCAACGCCGCCCGACAACGTCGCCACCCGGGCCGAGGTCGGATCCCACGACAGGTAGAAGGCGCCCGCCGGTGTCGCCACCTCGGCCCACGCCGTTCCGTCGAACCGGGCGGAGGCCACCGTCGTGGTGGTCGAGTCCGGTGCGAATGTGGACCAGGCGAGGCGGCCGGCGTCGGGGGACCACACCGGCTGGGAGTGGAAGCGGCCGTCGTCGGCGAGGACCACGAGGTCCCCGCCGTCGGGGCGGATCGTGAAGAGTGTGCCGTCCGTGTCCTGAACCGCGATGCGTTCGCTGTCATCGGGGGGGTCGTCGTCGGTTCCGGGTGCATCGTCAGGCTGTGGGGACCCGGCGTCGGAGCCCCCCGCCTCCGTGTCGCCGCCGCCGTCACCGTCCGTGTCGGGGGACGGGGTCAACGATCCCGGGCGGTCAGGGTCCGCCTGTATGACCGGGTCGTCGGAGAAGCCACCCGTGCACGCCGCGGCCACCAGGGCGAGGATGAGCGTCGCGGCCACGACCAGAGAGGTGGGCCTGCGGTTCCGGTCGTGTCGGGTCGGTGCCGCTTCGCTCCTCGAAGGAACCCTCGACGGCGGTCGCGTTGGGGACACGGTGTCACGGTACCGAGCCGGGCTCGCCTGGCGGGCGCGCCCGGTGCGCCATCATGGAGTCGTGGCGGCGCCGATGCAGGCCAGTGAGAATCAGCGACCGCCGGGACGACGCCGGCGGCGACCGACCGACCCCCGCCACCAGTTGTGGTTTGCGATCGGCCTCCTCCTTACGATCGGCGTGGGCGGGACCCTCGGCTACTGGGCCCTGGGTCTGACGCCGCTCGACGCCCTCTACCAGACGGTCATTACGGTCACGACCGTCGGGTTCCGCGAGATCGGCGACGTCGACGGCCGGTTCGAGGTGTTCACGATCATCGTCGTTCTCGTCGGCACGAGCACGACGCTCTACACGTTCAGCATCGTTCTCGAGATCCTCATCGAGGGCCGTCTCACAGACCACTACAGGAGGCAGAGGATGGAGAGGGACATCGCGCACCTTCGGGGCCACGTGATCCTGTGTGGTTACGGCCAGGTCGGCCGGGCGATCACGGACTCGCTGGAACGGTCCGGGCACAACGTGGTGATCATCGACCGGGAGGAGACGATCGAGGAGGTGGAGGACCACTACTGGGTCCACGGCGACGCAACCGACGATTCGGTCCTCAGGATCGCTGGTCTCGAGCACGCCTCGACCTTGATCTGCGCGATGAACAGCGATGCCGACAACCTCTTCGTGACGCTGTCCGCGCGTGCCGAGCGGTCTGATCTGTTCATCGTGGCGAGAGCGACCAATCAGAGCGTGGAGCCGAAGCTGCGCCGGGCCGGGGCGAACCAGGTGGTCAATCCCCACCAGATCGGCGGCTCACGCATGGCGGCGCTCGTCCTCGAGAACTCCCGCCCCGGAGGCCTTTAGCCCACCGTGGGTGAGCGCCGGGTCGACTGGCAGGTGGGACACCATGTCGTCGTGCGGGCATCGAGAACCCGCGAGCGCAGCGCGGTCCCGCACCGCGGGCACGGCAGCCCCGATCGGCCGTAGCAGGCGAGGTGGTCCTGGTTCGTGCCGGTACCGCCGTCGAAGGTGCGGTAGTCGCGCAGCGTCGTTCCGCCCCGGTCGATTGCCGCGGCGATCACCGTTCGAATCGCGTCGTGCAGGCGGGTCGCCTCGGCCCTGGTGATCCGGCGGCGGGCGGGACCGACGCCGGCCATCCACAGGGCTTCGTCGGCGTAGATGTTGCCGATCCCCGCGACGGGTCGTTGGGACAACAGTTGCGTCTTGAGCGCCCGGCGACTGGAGGCGACCGCCGAGTAGAGCGACTGTGGTGTGAACTGCTCCGACAGCGGTTCCGGGCCCAGGGCGGCCAGGGTGGGGATCCCGGCGTGGTCGCCGGCTGCCACCACCCGCAGGCGACCGAACCGGCGAACGTCGCGGTACTCGAGTGTCTCCTCGCCGAGGTTCAGAGTGGCGCGGACGTAGGGGTCCGACGGGGCCCCGGCGGTATCGACGAGACGTAGCAGGCCGGTCATTCCGAGGTGGACGACGAGCTCACGCGGCCTCGCTCCACCCGGTCCGGTGACCGCCACCAGCAGGTACTTGCCCCGACGGTCGACGTCGCCGAGGCGTGCGCCGTCGAGCGTGGTCGCCGGGGTGAACTTCGCGGACGGGTGGCTCCAGGAGGTGACCACGGTCCGCCCGGCGATGGCGGGCTCCAGAGCACGCCGGATGGTCTCCACCTCGGGCAACTCGGGCACGGCGCCACGGTAGCGTTCGGCCGGTGACCGACCCTCAGGACCCATCGGCTGTCGCCGACGGCTCTGCCGTCGACGGCTCTGTCCTCGACGACGAGGTGATAGCGGAGATCCTCGCCGAGGCCGCTGTCACGTTGCCGGCGCTGACCGCGGCCGGACAGGCCCTCGTGTGGGTGTCCGGTGCGCTCGGCCTGTGGCGTGATGACCCTGACGTGGACGTCGGGGAGCTGGATCGACGGCTACTCGCCGCGGCGACGGATGCGGGTGAAGAGGCGCTGGTCTACGCGCTGGGGCTCTTCGAACCGTCGGTCCTGGCGATCGCCGTGCCCGCCGCGGCGGCTGCGGCCTCGATGACTGCAGCCGGGAGCGCGCCGCCCCGATGGGCCGTGGCGGGTGTGCCGGGTCCGCAGGCCGGATGGGCGGTGCGCGAGGTCGGCGCCGTCGACTCCGAGACGGTCGTCGTCACGTTCGGCGAGGACGAGGCGCAGCGTTACGCCCTGTTGTGCGATATCGACGGGTCGGAGGCGTCTGCGGTGCGGTTCGGTCCCGATCCCATCGACGGGCCCGAGGGGCTCCTCGCCGAGTCGGTCGATCCGTCGCTGGCCGTGGAGCGTCTCGCGGTCGAGGCAGCGGCGGGCCGCATCGCGGCGGCGGTGGGCGCCGCGCGCGAGCGGGGTGGTCCGGTGGGCGACGAGACGCTCGCGAATCTCGTGGCGGCGGCGGACCATCTCGCCCGAGCTGGAATCGTCGGCACCGCGGCCCTCGCCGGGGCATGGCCGGCTGCCACGGCGCAGTCCGTCGGGGCCGCCGGCCCCGACGACGCAGATGATGCCGTTCCCGACGTCGAAGCCGACCGCGCCGCGCGCGATGTGCTCCGCAGTGCACTGCGTCACGAGTTCGCACAGGAGGGGGTGCCGACCGAGCTCGCGACGGCGGCGGGGGGGCTGCGCGACGCGGCCCGGGCCGGCACCTGGCCGGGCGTGGCCCTCGTCGAGGCGGCCCGATCTGGTGGAGCCGATGCTGCGTCCGAAGAGGATCACGCGGCCGTGGTGCTCGGCGCCGCCGGGGTGGTGGCTGCGCCGTACCGCCCGATCGGCGGCCTGGATGCGGAGGAACGACGCTGCCTCTCAGGTCTCGAGTGGGCCGACTGGCTGGGGGCGGTGATCGGCATCGTGCGCGCAGGTGCGGGTGCGCCCGTCACGCCTGAGGGGCTCGTCGATTCCGTGAATCGCTGTCCCGAGGTCACAACCTCGATTGCGAAGGCGGACAGGGCGTGGGTGGCGTCCGGGTTTTCGATCGCCCTGACGTTCTGGGAGGCGGCCGGCCTGGTGGTCGACGGCCGCAGCACGCCCTTGGGGGTCTGGGCCCTGCCCCGCGCGTTCGATCGGATCTGGACCCACGACGGCTGAGTGCCGACCGTCGAGCCGACCGTCGCAATGTGGACCCGTCGCGCGGGTACCGTGGCGACATGGCTGTAGACGCCGAACTGCCCCCACCACTCGGTAGTGAGGACGAGACGCCCTACACGCTGCCCGCTTCGCCGCGTGTCACGCCCGACAAGGAGCCCACGGCGGACTGGTTCGTGATGGCGACGGTCGGGTCGGCGGCTTTCGCCGCGGGGGTCGTCGTCGGCGCGGCGTGGTGGTACCTGCGCCGTCACCGCCCGGCGCTCTTGTCCTGACCGGGACGTTCAGCCGGCCTCGGCGAGGGTCACGAGCGCAGGGGCGTCGGCACGCATGCGGCCTGCGTCGTCACGGAAGCGGACCTCGGCGGCACCTTCGGCGCATCGGCCCACGTAGGGGCACCATCCGCACAGGGGCCCCGGCTTCGCTTCGAACTCGTCGGCAGCAGCCGCAGCGGTGAGGGCGTCCCACGTGCCGCGCAGCGCGGAGACGGCCCCGCCCAGGCTGTCATCGTCGACGTCGACGTCGACGATCTTCTGTCCGAGGTACAGCAGGCGCGCCTTCACCGGGCGCTGACCGGTGAGCTCCGCGAGGGCAGCGGCGTAGAGCAGGACCTGGTCCAGACGTTCGGCGGACCACCGGTCCCCAGGCGCCTGGCCCGACTTGTAGTCCGAGACCACGAGGCCGGCCTCGGTGGTGTCGACCCGGTCGATGATCCCTCGGAACGGCACACCGTCGATGGCGACGGCGACGTCGTGCTCGGTGGCGTGCACCTCCACGGTGCACGGGTCCTCGAGGCGCCAGAGTCCCTCTACGGCGAGCCACCCGCGCCAACGGAAGGCCTTGGCGGCTTCCTCGTCGAGGCCGAGGTCCCGGAAGTCCTCGTCGGTCTCGATCTCGGGCCAGGCGCGGCGGGCGAGAGCGCGGGCCGTGTCCACGGTGCGTTCCGCTGCGGGCATCTGCAAAAGGAGTTCCAGGACGCGGTGGGCGAAGGTCCCCGCCAGCGCGGCCTCGCCGGGAGGGTCGGGAAGGCGCTCCACGTAGCGGAAACGCCAGCGGCGGGGACACTGCCGGAACACGGACGCACCCGACGGTGAGAGGTGCCGTGGCGCGAGCTCCGCTGCTGTCTTCGCCCCGTCGCCCGTGCCTGACGGAGCGGAGTCGGCTCGGTCCTGTGATCCGGGGCCGGCGGCGACGAGTTCCATGGATGTGGTTTAACACAGCGCTGTGACACCGGTGGTCATCGCCGCCGGAGACGAGGTCGTCGCCCCCCTGGAAACGAGGTGACGGGTGGTCAGGTCGGTCTCGCGACGGGCGGCGTCGGGTCCTCGGCGCGGCCATCGTACGATCGGGGTCAGTCAGCGGAGGGCGACCGCGCCCACCGGACCAGTCGAGGAGTACCGATGATCCTGGCCGCCACAACCGACACGGGCTACAAGATCGTGCTCGTGCTCCACCACCTCAGCGTGATCATCGGCGCCGGGGCGATGTTCGCGCTCCCCGTCGTCGTCGTCTTGATGCGCAAGGCCCGGGATCAGAGCCGGGCCGACATCCTCGCCATGGTCGGTGCGACGATGAAGGCGGTGGTGGCCCCGGCGCTGTTGCTGGCGGGTGTCTTCGGTGGCGCACTCGTCGGTTTCTCCGATGACCTGTACGACTTCTCCCAGACCTGGCTCGCCATCGCCGGCCCCCTGTGGATCGTGCTGGTCGCGCTCGTCTGGTTCGTCGTGGCTCCGGCCCAGCTCGCCGTCGCCCGCCTCACCCGTGAACTCGCCACCGGTGACCGCGACGCAATCGAGGGCCGGATCGCGGCGATCTCGTCGCGCATCGGCATGGCGTCGGGCGTCACCCACCTCGGCCTCATCGTGATGCTCTACCTCATGGCGTTCAGACCGGGGCTCTGAGCCGCGCCGCTCGCGCTGGTTCAAGATCACGGCGACCTCTGCCGATGAGTTCGTCATGTCAGAGTTCGTCGATGGTCGCCAGACCCCGGTGGTGGATCGACGGGCTCTGATCATCGGAGCCGCCACCGGTGCCGCCGGCCTCGCCGCCGGAGTGGCGCTCGGCGCGGACCGCGCCGCTGCGGCGTCGCTTCCCGACGGGTTGGAGACCGTTGCCGTTCCCACACGGGTCCGCGACCACCGGGTCGCGTTCGACGGTGAGGTCCGTGCGATCTACGCCCGTCACTGGGAACAGACCGCCGCCGACGTCGCCGCGCTGAGGGAGAAGTACGCGACGCCGGTGTTCGGCACCGTGGATCCCACCGAACTCGTCGACGAGTTGGCCCGGTGCATCGACCCCGCTGACAACGCGCTCGGGAACTCGAGCCAGCACGTGCACCTCCAGCAGATCCTCGTGGGCATGGAGGCCGACGGCGTCGACGACGAGGACATGTACCTCGCAGCGATGACCCACGACCTCGGCAAGGTTCTGTTGTTGACGGACGAGGATCCGGTGAACGTGGTCTGTACGAACCGTCCGATCGGGGAGCACCCTCCCGGGATCGGTCTGGACAACGTCGTGTTCCAGTGGAACCACGACGAGTTCATCTGGGAGCGCATGGGTGATCTCGTTCCCGATCACGTGGCCTGGCTGATGCGGTACCACTCCATCGAGATCGGACCCTCACGGCCCTACATGGACGAGCGGGACCTCGAGTACCTCGAGCGGTGGCTGGTGCCGTTCCGTCGCTACGACTTCGGCACGAAGAGCACCCACTCGTTCGATCCCGCAGCAGTCGAGCGGTGGAAGCCGCTCCTGCGTGACCGGCTGCCTCAGTCGGTCACGATCTGAGTGCGTGACCCGGTCACCAGCCGCCGTCGCGGGCGGCCCTGAAGCGACGAGTATCAGAACCGGGGAACCTTCGGCGACGACCTCCAGTCCGCCGTCCGCTCCCCGGTGGCTAGTCGTCTCGTCGCTCGTCTACCTCGCCGTGCCGAACATCATCTTCGCTGTCGGCTGGTCGAGGCCTCTAGTTGCCGTTGTCACCGTTGGTTGCCTCACTGCTCTCGTCGGATCCATCGCCCGTGTCCCTCGCCTGGACGCGGGCACGAGCCGGCCGGCGATGGCATCGATACTGCCCATCGCAATCGGCCTCGCTCTGATAACGGGTGCAGGGGGGTACCTTCCTCAGGCCTGGGACTGGCTGAAGCACAACGCCGTCCTACGGGACCTCCTGGTGGAGTCGTGGCCCGTGACCTACGAAGTCGGTGGTTCCGAGGTGGGGCTCGTCTACTACGTGGGCCACTACCTCCCGGCGGCTGCCATCGGAAAGGCGCTCGGCTGGGAGGCCGCGAACGCAGCGATGCTGGCCTGGACCACGATCGGGATCGCGCTGGCGATCAGCTGGTTCGTGACCCACGTCGGGCCGGTTGCGAAACCGGCGTTCATCGCGATGTTCTTCATGGTGTTCTCCGGGCTCGACGCGGTTGGTCGAGCGTTGCTCGGCCCGCTGCTGTCGATGCCGGACGTCGTGCTGCCATCGGGGCAGCTCGACTGGTGGGCCGGTGTGGCTCTCTACCCGGCGAACGTGACGAGTGTGATGTGGGGGCCACAGCATGCCCTGGCGGGCTGGGTCGCCACAGGCTTGGTCCTCTACGCCGCTCGATCGGGGTACACCCGATGGGTGGTTGCGATCGTGCCGATGGTCGCCATCTTCTCGCCCTTTGTGGTCGTCGGCCTGCTGCCCATTGTCGGGGCGGCACTGGTGCGAAAGGCTCGCAGCGGGTCCTGGCGCGAACAGTTGCTCAGTGGTCCGGCCCTCCTCGCGGGGTTTGCGTGTCTGCCGGTCCTGGCGTTCTTCATCGCAGCGACCGCCGATCTCCCCTTCGACGTTGGTGGAGGCATCGAAATGGGGTTCATCGTCTCGAATCCCATCTTCGACTTCGGGATGCCGCGGGTAGTGGCGTCGTACCTGCTCTTCGTCGTTCTGGAGTTCGGTGTTCTCGGCGCGCTCATCTTCAGGGGCGGCTCTTTGCGATCCGAACCGCTCATGCGTCGGCTTCTTCTCGCCTCGATACTGATGCTCACGGCGCTGCCGTTGCTCCGATATGGCCAATGGAGTGATCTCGCCATGAGGGCGTCGGGGCCCGGACTGTTCGTACTTGCTGTCTGTGGTGTTCGCGCACTGTTCTGTTCACCGCGTCGGTCTCCCGTACGGCTTCTGCTGATCGCGGTTTTCGTGTTGGGGGCAGTGACCCCCATGACAGAGATCGCCCGAGCGGTGACCGATCACCACGTGCGGGGGTCGGTCGTTCGCGAGCACTTCGACTCTGGTGATGTCGATGCCACCTCTGGAATCGTCGAGCTGAGTCGGACCCACTACCGGGATACGCCCCGGTTCCTGGTTCAGTACGTCGGATCCGTCGACACGTTCTTCTACGAGCACGTTTCCGCAGTCGACTAGGCGGATTGCGGGCCCGATCCTTGGTGCTCGCGGCAACGTCAGCAGCGGCAAGCGAACGCGTCCGCATTGCCGATTGGCGCAACCATGGGTCGCGTGTCAGACGTCGAGCATGTCCTGGTCGATGAAGCCCGAGTTCTCGAGGAGGAAGTCCCGGCGTCGGCCGACGTCGGTGCCCATCAGGACGTCGAACATCGTGGCGGCGTCCTTCGCCGCCCGGGCGTCATCGAGCGTCAGGCGGCGCAGGACGCGGGTTCCCGGGTCCAGCGCGCAATGGGCGAGTTCGTCGACGTTCATCTCGCCGAGACCCTTGAAGCGCTGCCAGTGGATGGACTCCGCCTTGCGGCGGCCCTTGGTGAGTTGCGCGGTGATGTGGTCCTTCTCGGCGTCGCTCATCGCCCGGTGGGTCTGCCCGGCGACCTTGGTCGTGTACAGCGGTGGCTGGGCCGCGTAGACGCGCCCTTCTTCGAGCATCGGCCTCATGTGCGTGTAGAACAGCGTGAGCAGCAGGCAGCGGATGTGGCTGCCGTCCACGTCGGCGTCGCAGAGGATCACGATGCGCCCGTAGCGGGCCGCGCCGATGTCGAAGTCCTTGCCTGATCCGGCACCGACGGCGGTGAACAGCGCCTTCGCTTCGGCGTTCTCGATCACCTGCTTGAGTGACGCCTTCGCGGCGTTCACGACCTTGCCGCGCAGGGGGAGGATGGCGACGTTCTCGGAGTTGCGGCCCGCCTTGGCCGGACCCGCGGCGGAGTCGCCCTCGACGATGATCAGCTCCGCGTCGGCGCCGTGCACCCGGCAGTCCGCCAGCTTGTCGGGCATGCCGCTCGAGCCGAGGTTGGCCGCCTTACGGCGTGTCTCGAGCATCTGCTTGGAGGCGATGCGGTTGACGATCGCGGTTGCGATCTTGTCGCGCACCGAGTTGACGTGTGATTTGGGCCCGTCCCGGTCGAACCAGTCCACGAGGCCGGACTTGGCGATCTCGTAGACGATGCTCTGCAGCGCCGGCGTCCCGAGCTCACGCTTGGTCTGGCCCCGGAACTGCGGTTCGGGGAACGTGACCTTCACGGCGGCGACGAGGCCCTCCTGGACGTCGTCCTTGCCGGCGCGGTCGTTGCCCGCCTTGGCGAGCTTGGCGAGCTTGCGGGTGCCGGGCAGCAGCGTGTCGTTGACCGCGCGGGTCAGGGCCCGCTCGAACCCCGCCAGGTGGGTGCCCCCGTCGGGGGTGGGCACCGTGTTGACGAAGGACTGGATGGAGGTCTCGTAGCCCTTCACCCAGCGAAGGGCGATGTCGACGGTGCACTCGCGGGTGACCTCGGTCATCTTCCCCTCGACGGGCACCTTCTCGGTGAAGGTGTCGATCCCGTTGATCGCGATCACTTTCGTCACCTGCTCGCCGACCGACATCTCGTCCACGAGGTCAGCGAGTCCGCCGCGTGAGACGAACTCGAACGGCTCGTTGTCGGTTCCGGTCCGCTTGTCGGTGACCGTCACCTTCAGGCCGGGGACGAGGCAGCACGCCCGGGCCACCCGTTCACACACTTCGGTGAAGTCGATGGTGGCGTCGGGGTCGAAGATCTCGGTGTCGGGCCAGAAGCGGACCCGTGTCCCGGACTTGGTCTTGCCGATCCGCCTGACCTTCTCGAGATCGTGTCCCGCGGTGAAGTGCCCGCCCTCCACTCGTCCGGCGATGCGTTCGTGGAACTCGATGCGCCAGGTGTTGCCGTCCCGGTCGACCTCGGCGACGAGCTTGGCGGAGAGGGCGTTGACGACCGACGCGCCGACGCCGTGCAGCCCGCCCGATGCGCCGTAGGCGCCGCCGCCGAACTTGCCGCCCGCGTGCAGGTCGGTGAAGACCACCTCGAGCGCCGACACCTTGCGCTTGGTGTGGCGGTCGATGGGGATCCCGCGGCCGTTGTCGGCGACCTCGATCGAGCCGTCGCGGTGGAACGTGACATCACAGCGGTCGGCGTGGCCCGACGACGCCTCGTCGACGGCGTTGTCGATCAGCTCCCACACGAGGTGCATGAGCCCGTTCGAGCCCGTCCCGCCGATGTACATGCCCGGACGCTTGCGGACGGCGTCGAGACCCTCCAGGGTCTGGATGGAGTCTGCGTCGTAGCCCTTACCCGAACCGTTCGGCCCCATGGTCACCACCGTGCCGGGCCGAGCTCGAGGATCGGGCGGTCCGTGGTCGTGGCCACCAGGTCACGCTTCGTCGCGTCGAGCGGGAACGGGACGGGGGTCGGGTCGGGTCTGGTGGGGTCCCCGTCGGTGCCCATCGTCGCGACGAGGTCGTCGAGGGGGCCCACGTGTACGACGGTCACCTGCTCTTCGTCGTCGAGTTTGGTGAGCCGCACGCCCTGGCCGTTGCGTCCCTTCGTCTCCAACTCCTCGAGCGGGGTGGCCTTCGCCGCGCCGCGGTCGGTGGCGATCGTGACGGCCCCGTCGCCGAGGACGCAGGCGGCGCCCACCAGCCGGGCGCCGCTGCGCAGCTTCATGCCTGCGACCCCGGCTGCGCCCCGCCCCTGCACGGAGATGTCCGCCGAGGCGGTGCGTAGGACCTGAGCATCGGAGGCGACCATCACGACGTCGGCTCCGTCGGGACAGCCGAACGCGGCAACGAGGCGGTCGCCCTCCCTGAGGTTCATGACGGTGTCGCCGGTGCGGGTGCCGGCGAGCTCTGCGGGTGTGATGCGCTTGGCGACGCCGTTGGCCGTGATGAGGACGACCGGCTCCGAACTGGCGGCGAGCACGGCCAGAACCGTCTCGCCCCGGCTCGTGCCGAACAGCTGGGACGCCTGCCCACCGCGACTGCGGCCCGAGACCTCACCGATCTCGTGAACGAAGGCCCCCAGCACCCGTGCGTCGGACGTCACGGCGTACACGCGGTCGGCGGTGGATGTCAGCGCCGAGGAGACGATCACGTCGTGACGGCCCGGTGTGGCGCGCTTGGCGCCCTCCGTGGGGGTCCGTCCGACGGCCCCCGAGGTGGCGAGCGTCACGACCGCCGGTTCGTCGGAGACGCTGGACGTGTCGATGATGGACGACGGTTCGTAGACCTCGATGTCGTCGGGGGAGATGATCGTGCTGCGCCGCTCGTGGCCGAACTGGTCCACGAGCTCGGCCAGCTCCGCGAGCACGAGCTTGCGCTGACGGGTCTCGGAGGCCAGGAGTGCCTCATAATCCGCGATCCGCTCGAGCAGTTCGTCCCGTTCCTCCACGAGCTTCTGGCGTTCGAGCGCGACGAGGCGTCGCAGCTGCATCTCGAGGATGGCGTCGGTCTGGATCTGCGTGAGTGTCAGGCGCTCCATCAGCTCGGCGCGGGCCTCCGAGACGGTGTCGGAGCCGCGGATGATCGCCACGACGAGGTCGATCGCGTCCAGTGCGATGAGCAGACCCTCGACGATGTGAAGGCGTGCCCGGTCCCGCTCGAGGCGCCACCGTGTCCGGCGCACGATGACGTCGAGGCGGTGCTCCACGTAGTGGTGGCACAACTCGTACATGCCGAGCGTGGTCGGGACACCGTCGACGAGTGCCACCGCGTTGATGGCGAACGTCTCCTCCAGTGGTGTGAGTCTGTAGAGCTCCTGGAGGACCACGTGGGGGTTGACCCCGGGCTTGCACTCGATCTGGATCCGCGTCCCCTGGTGACGGTCCGAGAGGTTCTTGACGTCGTCGAGTCCCGGGACGCGCTGTTCGGCGATGAGTTCGCTGACCTTGGCGACCACCTTCTCGGGGCCGACCATGTAGGGGAGTTCGGTGACGATGATGCCCTGGCGCTTCGACGTGAGCTGTTCGATCTCCGCGCGGGCCCGCACGCGCATCGAGCCGCGGCCGGACTCGTATGCCTCACGGATCCCCTCGTCCACGATGATCCCACCGGAGGGGAAGTCCGGGCCGGGAATGACGGCGAGCAGTTCGTCGATCGTGGGCTTCGGTCGCCGCTTCGTCATGACGAGCTCCACCGCCGCGTAGACCTCGGCGAGGTTGTGGGGCGCCATGTTGGTCGCCATGCCCACGGCGATGCCGCTACCGCCGTTGACGAGCAGGTTGGGGAGCCGGGCGGGAAGGTAGACGGGCTCGGTGCCCTCGCCGTCGTAGGTGGTGCGGAACTCGACGGTGTCCTCACCCAGCTCGGCGAGCATCTGCATCGCCGCGTCGGT
Organism: Acidimicrobiales bacterium; assembly: GCA_040219085.1. Lineage (NCBI taxonomy): Bacteria > Bacillati > Actinomycetota > Acidimicrobiia > Acidimicrobiales > Acidimicrobiales bacterium. Next base: position 38,706 of record JAVJTC010000017.1, on the reverse strand, counting down.
CAGGCGGCACTCGGTGTAGCGGGCGGCGGCGGGCGGGTCGTCGAGGCTGCCGAAGTTGCCCTGGGGGTCGATGAGGGTGATCCCACGCGAGAAGCTCTGGCCCATCCGCACGAGGGTGTCGTAGATGGCCGAGTCACCGTGGGGGTGGTAGCGGCCCATCGTCTCGCCGACGACCCGGGCGCACTTGCGGTGGGGGGTGTCGGGGCGGATGCCCATGTTCTGCATCGCGTACAGGATCCGACGCTGCACCGGCTTGAGACCGTCGCGTACGTCGGGGATGGCCCGGGCGGTGATGACCGACAGCGAGTACGCGAGGAATGACTCCGACATCTCCTCGGCGACGGGCACGTCGACGATCTCCGCGGCGAAGTCGGGATCGAATCCGAGCTTCTGCTGGCCTGCCATGGGGTCCTCTCGTCGGGTTTTCCGGACGGTACCCGACGGCGGTGACGGTGAAGCGGAGCCCGGTCAGCCGGGGCGACCGGGACGGGCCGGTAGCAGGCAGCAGTCGGCGGGGCAGACGTCGGGGCGGGCGCCGAAGGATCCGAGCGCGCGCCGGGGCAGCGACGGGTCCATCCGCTCACGGATCAGCTCCACGATCATCTCGACGAACGCCGGGTGTGTGCCCGCCGTCGGCACCCGTGTCATCTCGAGGCCCACCTCGTCGGCGGTGGCCGCCGCCTCGGTGTCGAGGTCCTGGATGACCTCCATGTGATCCGAGACGAAGCCGAGCGGGACGACGATGACATGGGTGGTTGCGTCGGCGGCGAGGGCACGGAGGTGGTCGTTGACGTCGGGCTCGAGCCAGGGCATCTGGGGCGGCCCGGACCGGGACTGGTAGACGAGGTCGTGTTCGAGGTCCACCGGCAGCCCCGCTGCGACGAATCGCGCCGTCTCGGTGAGCTGTGCGACGTAGTCGCAGTTGGCGGCCATGGACTGCGGGATCGAGTGGGCGGTGAACACGAGTCGGGTGCCCGCCGGGTCGACGGTCTCCCAGTCGACCGCTGTGCGGATCCGGTCGCTCACGGCTTCGACGAACAGCGGGTGGTCGCCGAACACACGGATCTTGTCGATGACGGGCGCGCCGGAGCCGACGGCATCGCGTGCGGCCCCGATGTCCTCGCGGTACTGGCGGCACCCGGAGTAGGTGCTGAAGGCCGAGGTCACGAACGCGAGGGCGCGCCGCACGCCCGCGTCGGTCATCGTCGTGAGGGTGTCACGAAGGAACGGGTCCCAGTTGCGGTTCCCGAAGTACACCGGGAGGTCGATGCCCGCGTCGGCCAGTTCCGGCTCGAGCGCAGCGATCAGCTCACGGTTCGCGGCGTTGATGGGGCTGACCCCACCCCGGGCGAGGTAGTGCTCGGCGACGACCTCGAGTCTCTCCCGGGGGACGTTGCGCCCGCGGGTGACGTTCTCGAGGAATCCCATGACGTCGTCGGGGCCCTCGGGGCCGCCGAAGGAGACGACGACGATGGCGTCGTAGCCGCCGGCGGAGGACGTCGCCTCGACGGGGCCGTCGGTGTCGATCATCGGTGCTCGGGTTGGTCGGTGGGGCAGAACCAGGTCTTGCGGCCGGCGAGTTCGATGCGTTCGATCGGGGTGCCGCAGCGCCGGCACGGCTCTCCGGCGCGCTTGTAGACGTAGAGGCGGTCCCCGGACGTCACCTTCGCGTGCGACGGTGCCCCGACCTCGGCGGGGTCGACGGTCACGATCCGGTTCAGCTTCAGGCCGATCCGCAGGAGCCGTGACATCTCGTCCCACAGAGCCCGGGCCTCATCGGTGTCGATGCGGTTGGCGGGCGTCGCCGGATGGATGCCGCACAGGAAGGCGAGCTCGGCCCTGTAGACGTTGCCGATCCCGGCCACGAGCGACTGGTCCAAGAGCGCGGTGCCCAGGGCGGTGCGGCGACGGGCCAGTCCTTCGACGAATGCATCGGCCCGGCCGTCGCGTCGAAGCGGGTCCGGTCCCAGTTCGGCGGTCACCTCGTCGTGGCGTTCGGGCGTCACGACGGCACACGTCATCGGTCCGCTCAGATCCCAGGCCTTCTCGGCGCCCGCGATGCGCAGACGGATCTCACCGACGAAATCCTCGACGGCGTCGCGGGGGCGCCACTTCCCGATCAGCCCGAGGTGGACGTGCAGGACCGCATCGTCGAACCATCCGAAGAGGTGCTTGCCGTGCGCCTCCATGCGTTCGAGTACCGACCCGTCGAGCTCGGCGGCGCCGTCGGCGAAGCGTCCCTGGGGCGAGCTCGCTGACACCGCGGACCCGGCGAGGTCGCGGCCGATGTCCCGTGCGAGACGGTGGATGGTGTGGCCTTCGGGCATCTAGGTGGGGGTGGTGTTGCTGATGTGGTTCGTGTCGCTCGTTGTCAACGTTCGAGGTTGCCGAGACGTCGCTGAGACGCTAGCCAAGAGGTTCGGTAACCCCCCTATCGACCATGACGACGACCCACCGTTCACTGACCGTCGTCTCGGTCGTCGTCCTCACGCTGCTCGCGAGCCTGACCGTCGCGAGTGGTCAGGGCTCGACCGGGAACGATGATCCTCCCTGGCGCGACCTCGCGCGCGCCGAAGCGGACCGGGACGCCCTCATCGAACGGATCGCGCAGATCGACGCCGAGATCACCGCCCTCGAGGCCGACATCGGACGACTCTCCACCCGCCGTGACACGCTCGCCGGCGACGCGAGCGGCCTCGCCCTCGCCCTCACCGAGGCGGAGACGCGTGCGCGTGAACTGGCCATCGAGGCCTACATCTCCGGTGGCCTTCCGGGCGCGCGTTTCTACCTTCTCGGGGCTCGGGACGCCGCGGATGCCAGCTACTTCAACCACCTGTTGCGTGAACACGCCGAGATCCTCCGTAGCGCGACCACCGACTTCGTCGCTCTGCGCGGCCAGGTCGACTCGTCCCTGGCACGCGCCGTCACCGACCTGGCCGACGCCGAACTGCGGGTCATCGAATTGAAGGCGGAACGTGCCGACGTGGAAGCGGCCGTTCCCGGCGCGGAATGGGTCGTCACGATCGCGTCCGTCCATGCCCTGGCCGACGCCGCGTTCGCCCGGACCGGTCGGCCCGAACCCACCGAAGAGGAGTGGAGCGCTCTACGGTTCTGCGAATCGACGCTCACCTACTCCGTCGACACCGGCAACGGCTACTACGGCGCGTACCAGTTCGATCTGACCACCTGGCAGACGGTCGGCGGATTCGGCAACCCCGCGAACGCGCCTCCCGAGGAGCAGGACGCCCGGGCACGACTGCTCTACGCTCGGCGTGGCAATCAACCCTGGCCGATCTGCGGCGCCTACCTCCCCTGAGTAGACCGTGACACCCGGTGTGGCGGCCCTGTTGTGCGCGTGCGTCGTCACAGGTGTCGGCCTCAGCGCTCTGACGCCGCTGCGACTGAGCTTCGAGGAGCGGGTTGCGTACGGCGCCGTGGTGGGTGCCATGGCGGTGGTCCTCAGCGGGATCGTCGTGACACGACTCTTCGATTTCTCCGGGGCGACGGTCACCATCGCCGTGCTCGTGGCCCTCGCGGTCGGCCTCGTCGGCGTCGTGCGGTCCCGACGGGTCCTGCGTGCCGACATCGCCGACCTCGTCGCGCGTTCACGGCTTTCGCCGATGCACCCGGACAGCCCCGCCCCCCTGTTCTTGCTGGCGGTGCCGGCCTGGATCGTCACGGTGAGGATCCTCGACGGCGCCTACCCCACGGCGGCCGACGGCGGCATCGACGCGGGTCACCTCGCAACGTTCTCGGACTGGCAGGCGCACCTCGCCTACGCGGGGTCCTTCGCCTATGGAGGGTCGCTCGACCTCGAGTTGCCCATCGCCTCGGGCAACGACCTCGCCTACCACTTCGGCATCAACTTCCTGGCCGCGATGATCGTCTCGGCGGGTTCGACGCTGACGGCGGGCCTGCAGATCTCCAGTGGCTACCTGGCGTTCGCCTTCCCCGCGGTCATGTACCTCGTCGGCGTGCGGATCTTCGAGCGGCGGGCCATCGCGTTCTGGGCGACGGTGATCTTCCTGCTCTTCGGTGGGTGGGGCTGGTCGCGCTTCCTCGACGACGTGGGCGCCCGGGGATGGTCGGTCATCTGGGACCTCCCCCGGACCTACACGCGGGACCCCGGTGAGGGGTGGTGGATCGAGAACCCCGTCGTCGGCGTGCTGTATCCCCAGCGCCCGACACTGTTCGGGCTGTCGATCGCCCTCATCGCCATCGCCATCTTGTGGACCGGATACCGCCACGGCGGGCGCGGCCCGTTCCTGACGGCGGGCGTGATCGTCGGCGCGGCGCCCCTGTTCCATCTGTTCGGCTACGGCACGGCTCTGGGTCTCGGGATCCTGTGGGCGCTGATGGACCGTCGGCGGGTCTGGCTGTGGTTCGTCGTGCCCGCGGTGGTCCTGTCGATACCGGCGGTGGCCTTTCTGCTCCCGCCGTCGAGTTCGGCTGACTGGTTCTACGACTGGGTCGGGCACGTCTCCGACGACAACTGGGTCTGGTTCTGGCTGAAGAACCTCGGACTGTTCCTCCCACTGGTGCTCGTCGGCCAGTTGTGGCGAGGCACGTTGACGAAGACCCAGGCGATCGCGTTCGTGCCGGTCTGGTTGTGGTTCGTCGTGCCGAACTTCGTGAAGCCGCACCCGTGGGAGGGGAACAACACCCATTACTTCGTGTTCTTCCTCGTTCTGGGGGCGTTTCCCGTGGCTGCGGCGCTGGTCCGACTCACCGACCTCTTCCCGTCGTCGACGGCGGTCGTCGCCGTGGTGGTCGTGACCATGACCGCGGCCGGCGCGCTCGACATCTTCGCCGCAGCCGACCGCACCACCGGGCGCTTTCCGCTGATGTCGGGTTCGGACGTGCTCGTGGCCGAGTGGGTCCGTGAGAACACCGACCCCGAGGCGGTGCTCGTCGTCGCGCCCTCCAACACCCATTCCATCCCCGCGCTGTCGGGCAGGACCGTACAGATGAGCTTCTCGGGATGGGTTTTCGACCTGGGAATCGAGGACTGGGCAGAACGTTTCGGCGACGCAGGCACGATCCTCTCCCGGGGCGAGGGCGCCGACGGCCTCATCGAGGAGTACGGGGTGGACTACGTCGTCATCGGGCCCCGCGAGCGCGGGGACTTCGGTGCCGATCAGGGCGCCTGGGATGCCGTCGCGCCGGTCGCGTACGACTTCGGGGGGTACCGCATCTACGCTGCGTCCGATTCGGCCGTAGCGACGGTCAGCGCCGCGGAGGACGGGTCGTGAGCCTCACCACCGAAGACGACGACGCACCGCCGCCTGACGAGGACCTCGACGGGGCGGACGGCATCGACATGGCCGACAGCGGCGCCGGGGACGGGATCGATCAGCCTCCCGGGTCCGGCGAGGGGCACGGTGGCCTCGTCGCCGACGCACGGCTCGCATGGTTCACGGCGGTCGTCACGGTGGCGGGCCTCGTCATGCGCCTCGTCGATCTCGGCGAGCGGCCGCTGCACCATGACGAGAGCCTCGACGCGTGGTTCTCGTGGCGGTGGCTGAACGGCACCTTCGACGGCTACGACCCCGTCTACCACGGCCCGCTGCGGTTCTACATCACCGGTGGCTTCTACTGGATCTTCGGCGACTCGGTGACGTCCGCCCGGTTGATCTCCGCGCTCACCGGGACCCTCATCATCCTCCTGCCGTGGTTCCTGCGCCACCAGATCGGCCACGTCGCCGCGGGTGCGGCATCGGTGGCCCTCGCCGTGAGTCCGTCGTTCCTCTACTACTCGCGCTTCGCCCGCGAGGACGCCTTCTTCGCCTTCCTCACGCTCGGCTTCTTCGTCACGCTGCTCGGATTCATCCGGCGGCCCCGCTGGTGGCACCCCTCGGTCGGGGCCCTGTGGCTCGCGGCCATGTGGGGCGTCAAGGAGTCGGTCTTCTTCATCATCTTCATCGTCGGCGCCTTCGTCCTGGTCGCCGTCGCCGCCGAGGTCCTCTCCGGGGCCGACCGTCCCGACGAGCGTCCACTGCCGGCAGAGGCGACCGTGCCGGCGATCGCCGTCGTGGGGCTCCTCGTGTCCCTCCTCATCATCGAACACCTCCACCAGTCGGTCTTCGCCATCCTCGGGATCTACGGGGCCGGTCTCGCCGCCCTCGCCGCGTACGCAGTTCGGAGGTCGATCGACCGGGGCTTCGATCCGCGCCACACCGCCGTGCTGGGTGCGGTCACGCGCAACGGCCCGTTGCCGTGGCTGCTGGGCCTGGGTGTGTTCCTCGTCGCCTTCGGCGTGATCTTCACCGTGTTCGGTACGCGGCCGGGTGATTTCGTCGGTGGTTTCACCGACGGCGTCGAGTACTGGATCGACGAACGTGACAACAACCGCGGTAGCGAGCCGTGGACCTATTACATCCGGGCCGTACCGATCTACGAGTGGTTCTTCATCGGCCTCGCGCTCATCGGCGGCCGGCGCGCCTGGCGGACGCGGAGCTTCGTCGGAGGCTTCCTCGCCTTCGCCGCCATCTTCAGCTTCGTCCTGCACTCGTGGGCGGGTGAGCGGATGCCGTGGCTGATCCTGCACCCGGTCCTCCCGATGCTCCTGCTGGCGGGTCTGGGAGTCGCCGAGATCGTCGAGAACCGCCGGCGCGTCGGGTTCGCTGCACTCGGAGCCCTCGCCGTTGCGGGGCTCATCGGCACCGCCGTCATCAGCTATCACGCGTCGTTCACCCGGGCCGACGACCCCCGTGAGCTCCTCTCCCAGGCCGGCCAGGCGACGCCGGACGTGACTGCCACCGTTGCCCGTTTCCACGCACTCGACCGGGCGATGCGGGCCGAGTTCGGGCAGCCGGCAACCCTCGCCGTGGACTCCTCGGACACCTGGCCGTGGGCGTTCTATTTCCGCGACGTCCCGTACCGGCTCTTCGACGGAGCAGCGGGGCCGGCCCCCGAAGCCGACATGATCATCGTTTCGAAGGCGAACGAGCTCACCGCCGCGGCTGACCTGTCGGGTCACGTCGGCGAGCCCATCCAGCTCCGGTGGTGGTGGTTCCCCGACTACGACACCGGCGGCGCGGCGGACTGGTGGCACTACTTCGTGGACCGCACGATCTGGGACAACGACGATCTCGGCGCCGTCGACCAGATCGTCTACGTGCGTGCCGCCGGGGTGCGCCTCGAGAACCGCCTCGCCGAACTCGCCATCGACTGAAGGTCCCTCCCGGGTCCCCGGTCGGCTTCTCAGGTCCGGGCCGGCGCCCGCCGGGCCGTGACGATCCAGACCGCCGCGTCGAGTGCGACCCCGGTTCCGTCGTGGCGTGGCGCGAAGGCGGCGGCGAGCGCTTCCCGGGCCCGCGCCGTCGTCGCGTCGTCGGCATCGCCGAGCACCACCTTGCCGACTCCGCTCGTCACCGCCATGTCGACCGCATCGGCCACGGTTCCGGGTCCGCCGTAGTGCAGCGACGACGTGACACCGGTGCACGCGACGTCGCACCAGCCGCTGTCGGTGAGCATCGAAGCGAGCCACTCCGTGTCGCCGAAGACGAACGGATCGTTCCCCTCGGGCTGGTCGGGGACGGCCTCGACTGAACCGAGCACGGCGTCACGGACGACCGTGAGCCACTCGTTGTCGGCGATCGGTTGCCACACCGCCATCGCGAGACGGCCGCCGGGCTTCACCGCGCGGGCGATGTTCGCGAACGCCGCAGTGGGCTCGTCGAAGAACATGACGCCGAAGCGGCTGATGGCGACGTCGAAGGCAGCCTCGTCGAAGGTGTGGGTTGCCACGTCGGTCCGGACGAACTCGAGCGGGAGATCGGAGCCGGTTGCGCGCTCCGCGGCGACCGCGAGCATCGGTTCGGAGAGGTCGGCGCCGACGACCCGACCTGTGGCTCCGACGGCTGCGGCCGCCGCGAACGAGGTCACACCACACCCGCAGCCGATGTCGAGGACGGACTCGCCGGGAACGGCCGCCGCCGCCTCCAGCAGCGGAGGTAGAAAGGGACCGAGCATCTCGTCACGTCGGTCCGCGGCCGAGGCCCAGCGCCGACCGTCCTCACCGTTCCAGCGCATCATCTGCTGTTCACCCATGCCGGGATCCTGTCACGGCACAGCCGGATGCCGTGACGCGGGCGTCGCCGGCAGTCAGTTGCGACCGAGCAGACGGGCGAGCAGCCCGGGGGATTCGCTCTCGGCGACCTCTTCGGCGGGCAGGAGGTGGGGCGCCTCGCTCTCGATGGCGGCCAGCACGCTCTTGGGACTCGGGTTGACGAGCGTCACGGAGCCGACACGGATCGTCGGTACGGTCTCGGCCCCGTTGGTCGCCGAGCGCACGAACTCCGCCGCCAGTGGCTCCTCCCAGATGTTGTGCTTGTCCATCGGGATGCCGCGCTTCGACAGCGAGCGGTCGAGCGCGAAGCAGAACCCGCACCCCCGTCGCCAGTAGAACTCGACGGCTTCGATCTGGTCTCTCAACGCGAATCTCCTGGTGCGGTGAACGTCGTCGGTCAGCCGCTCAGGCTGAACTTCGCGAGGTCTTCTTCGAGTCCGGCCCGGACCCGGTCCACGAGCGCGCTGCGCATCCGTGCACGGGTTCCGGCGAACGCGGTCATGTCGATGGTCTCGGAGATGGTCGTGGCACGGGTGATCGCCTCGGCCACGGGGTCGGCCGCGGTCTCGTCGAGGTAGCCGGCATCGACCGCACCAGCCGGGTCGTAGATCTCCGCGAGCGCCGTGGCACGGGTGAGGTGGCGGCGCGAGAGTCGGTCGGCGGCGAGTTCCAGGGCGAACGCCGGAAGCGGCATGCCGATGGCGTGTTCGTTCAGGCCGATCTTGAAGTCGCCCTCGGCGCCGATCCGCAGGTCGGCCGCCAACAACATCAGCGCACCCGCGGCCAGGGCGTGGCCCGTTGCGGCGACCACGACGGGCCGGGGGTGGGAGTACATGGCGAGGAGCAGCCCGGTGCCGTCGCGCAGCAGGGACCGCGCCGCGTCGGCTCCCGACGTCATGACGGAGAGGTCGAAGCCGGCCGAGAAACGCCCCGGTCTCCCTGCGATGACCACGGCACCGGGCCCTGCCGCCGTCGAAGCGAGGGCGGTGACGAACTCGTCGATCAGGGCCGGTGAGAGTGCGTTCGCCTTCCCGTCGTCGATCCGGATCACGGCGACGTCACCGGTCATCTCGACCGCGACGGGGGTCGCATCAGCCACGAGCGATCACGGTATCGGAGTGGCCGGCGGAAGGGGAAGATGATCGTCGCCCGTTCGGGTCGGGCGACCCATCCCGGGCACGAGTTCGCTCACCCAGGGTGGTCAGGGCCGCACTCTCGCGGTCTCGCCGCGCAGGGCGGCGTCGATGTCGGACCAGGTGAGCAGGCCGGAGATGGTCCCGGCGTCGACCACGAGGGCGTGGCGCTCGTCGCGCTCTCGCAGTTCCGAGATCACGGTCACCAGAGGACGGCGCGAAGTCACCTGCAGCAGGCTGTCGAGGGGACGTGCGAGGTCACGGACCCGGGTGTCGGGTCGCTCCGGCGGCGGGATGCGCCGCATCTCACGTGTCGTGACGAAACCGAGGAAGTGGCGGTTGAAGTCGTAGACCGCCAGGGACTGCGAGCCTTCGCCGGGATGGGCGGCGAGAGCCTCGTCCACCGTCATCCAGTCCTCGACGGAATCGGCGAACGGGCTCATCGTGTCCCCGACGGAGACCGACTCGACCAGGCCGGCCATGTCGGCGCCCCTCGCCTCGGCTGTCGCCGCGCTACGCAGGAACCAGCCGATGGCGATCGTCCACCAGCCGAACCCGGCGTCGAAGAGGATCTGAGCCACCCCGCCGACCATCAGCAGGCTCCCGAAGAAGCGGCCGGCCGACGCTGCGGACCGCAGCGCCCTGGAGCGGTCACCGTGGCGGTGCCACAACGCCGCCGACAGGATCCGACCGCCGTCGAGGGGTGCCGCAGGGATGAGGTTGAACACTGCGAGAACACCGTTGATGAGCGCCAGCCAGCCGAGGGCGGCGACGAGTAGTGGACTGGCGCCGAGTGCGTCGAGGCCGAACGCGAGGCCGAAGGAGACGGCACCGACGACCAGACTCATGGCGGGTCCGGCGGCGGCGATGCGGAACTCGTCGCCCGCCTTCTTCGGAGCCGAGCCGAGTTTCGCGACCCCCCCGAGTAGCCACAGGGTGATGCCGCCCACTTCGATGCCGCGACGCTGTGCGACGATGGCATGGGAGAGCTCATGGGCGAGGATCGAGGCGAAGAACGCCACGGCGGCGACGAGCGACACGAGCCAGTAGGCACCGTCGGAGTAGCCGTCGACGGCGTCGGGAAGGAGCACGGTCGCGAGATTCCAGCTGATCAGGCCCGCGATGAGGACGAGGCTCCAGTTGAGCCCCACCGGGATGCCGGCTATGCGACCGAGGCGGATGCTCTCGTTGATGTCGGTTCCTCTCGGGGGTATCGGGGGGGTTGGGGGTCCCGGGTGGATGGACCGGGGTCCCACCACGAGTGTGGCACCCGTTATCAACACACGCGGAGCCGAAATCCATCCGAAAGTCGGCCCGGCCGGTCGTTGTGTCGGTGCCCCTAGGGTTTCGGTGTGATTCTCGTCGATCTGGATGGCGTCTGCCTCGCCCGCCCCGGCCGCCCGCTGTTCGAGGATCTGTCGTTGACCGTGTCGAGTGGTCAACGCATCGGCATCGTCGGGCTCAACGGGGGTGGGAAGTCCTCGCTCGTCGGTGTCATCGCCGGAACCGTCGAGCCCGACGGCGGCACGGTCCGGCGCGGTCGCGGGGTGCGCATCTCGAGCCTCGACCAGGATCCGCGTCTGTCGCAGGGCTCGGTGCGGACCGTGGTCGGGGACTCGTGGGAACTCGAGGCGGTCCTCGACCGGCTCGATCTCGCCGACCGGCTCGACCAGCCGACGTCCGACCTGTCCGGGGGCGAGGCCAAGCGTGTCGCTCTCGCGCATTGTCTCGTCGCGGAGTCGGATCTCCTCCTCCTCGACGAGCCGACGAACCACCTCGACCTGGAGACGGTGGCCTGGCTCGGTGAGCGCCTGGCCACCTACCAGGGCGGTCTCATCCTCGTCACCCACGACCGTCACCTCCTCGACGCCGTGACGAACCAGGTTCTCGAGCTCGACAGGGGTCAGGCGCACCTCCACGACGGCGGCTACGCGACGTATCTCCTCAACCGTTCCGAGAGGGAGAGCCAGGCGGCCCGGTCCGAGTCCGTGCGCCGCAACCTCGTGCGCCGTGAGCTCGCCTGGTTGCGGCGTGGCGCCAAGGCGCGGACGTCCAAGTCCAAGGCGCGCATCGACGCTGCCAACGAGCTGATGGCCGCCGAGCCCGGGTCCGGCCCCCGCGAGAGCGACATCGACTGGGACCTGGGCACGCCGCGCCTCGGTGACAAGGTGGTGGAACTCCACGATGTCGGCTTCGGGTTCGGGGACGGCGCGGAGCTGTTCAGCGGGCTGGAGCTGCTCATCGGCCCCCGTGAGCGCCTCGGCATCGTCGGTCCGAACGGGGCGGGGAAGACGACGCTGCTCGAGCTGATGGCCCGGCTCCGGGAGCCCACTTCGGGGTCGATCGTCCACGGCACGACCGTGAAGCTCGCCTACTTCGACCAGACGGGCGCCGAGCTGGACCCCGACCTTCGGGTGCGCGAGATCGTCGTCGGTCCCGACCGTGATCCGACGTGGCGTGACACGAAGCTCATGGAGGCGTTCTGGTTCGACGACGACGCCCAGTTCGCACAGGTGCGCTACCTCTCGGGCGGCGAGCGGCGTCGGCTGCAGCTGTTGGTGGCACTGGCGCAACAGCCCAACGTCCTGCTGCTCGACGAGCCGACGAACGATCTCGACCTGGACACCCTGCGTTCGCTCGAGGACTACCTCGACGTGTGGCCGGGGGCGCTGGTCGTCGTCAGTCACGACAGGGCGTTCCTGTCGCGCACCGTGGACGACGTGATCGTGCTCGACGGTGCCGGGGGAGCCGGTCGGTTCCCGGGCGGATACGAGGCATGGGTGCAGGAGCGACTCTCGCGCCGTGCCCGAGGCAAGGTCGGGTCGCGCTCCACCCGTGGCGGCACCACCGGCTCGGGACGGTCCGGGTCCGAGGTGGGACGGCCCGCCGGAGGCGGCGATAACGCAGCCGGAGGCGGCACCACCGGCTCGGGACGGTCCGGGTCCGAGGTGGGACGGTCCGCCGGAGGCGGCGAGGACACAGCACCACGTGTCTCCGCGTCGACCCTGCGCCACCGCCTCAAGGCGCTCGAGAAGGAGATCGTCAAGCTGGAGAAGCGTCGCGGTGAGCTGACGGGTGCACTCGAGGCGGCGGGAACCGACCACGAGGCCCTGGCGAGCGCCGGGGCGGCGCTCGGTGAGGTGACCACGGCGATCGCCGAAGCCGAGGAGGAGTGGCTGTCGGTGTCGGGGGACCTCGAGGACCGCCGGTAGCCTGTTCGACATGGCCGACACGCAGACCCCCACCACCGACGAGAAGGCGCCACTGGCCATCTCCGCCGAGGCTGCCGAGAAGGTCCTCGAGATCCGCGAGGCCGAGGACGACGCAGACGGTCTCGCCCTGCGAGTCGAGGTCACCGGCATGAACGGCGTGGACTTCACCTACGACCTCGCCTTCGAGCCGGTCGCCGGCGCCGATGACGACGACGTCGTCTACGAATCGGGTGGACTCACCTTCATCGTCCCCGCCAACAGCGTCGAGAAGCTCCTCGGAGCCACGCTGGACCTGCCATCGAACCCGGTGCAGGGCGGCCTCGTGATCCGCAACCCGAACCGCCCCGACATGTTGGAGGGCGCAGACCTCGAGCTGACCGGGTCGCTCGAGGAGAAGGTCAACCAGCTCCTGCACCGCCACATCAACCCTTCGTTGGCGGCACACGGCGGGTTCGCGGAACTGGTCAAGGTCGACGGCACCGATGTCCATCTCATGATGGGCGGAGGTTGCCAGGGTTGCGCCATGAGCGCGGCCACCCTGCGCGAGGGCATCTCGGTGATGATCGCCCAGGCGCTACCCGAGGTGACCGATGTGATCGATGTCACCGACCACAACGCCGGCGAGACGCCCTACTACTCCTGAAGCCCCGCGGCTGCTGAGGTGGCGCTACCGAGGGGCGGCGCCACGGGGATCACGGCTCGACGAGCCACTCGTCCACGGTCTCGACGATGCCGTCCGCATCCAGTCCGAGCCTGGCGAGGATGACATCGGGCTTGTCGTGGGGGATGTAGGTGGCGGGGACGCCGAGTACCCGCACGCACGTCGGCTTTCCCGGTTCGTCCTGTGCGGCGACGGCGTCGGCCATCGCCGAGCCGACGCCTCCGTCGCGTAGACCGTCCTCGATGGTGACGACGAGTCGGTGGCGGGCCGCGTCGGCGATCATCTCGGGGTCCAGAGGCTTGGCGATGCGTGCGTCCCAGACCGTCACCGACCGGCCTCGCGCGGTGAGTCTCTCAGCTGCCTCCTCGGCCGCCTCGAGCATCTTGCCCACGGCGAGGATGCACACGTCGTCGCCGGTGAGCACACGGCGGGCTTTCAGGCCTGTGCCGACCTGGCTGTCGTCGACGTGGCGTGCGGTCGTCTTGGGCCAGCGGATCACCACCGGGCCGCTCGTGATCTCCAGCGCGTCGGCGAGCATCACCTGGAGTTCCTGGTACGACGACGGCGCCATGACGGTCATCCCCGGGACCTTCGTGCACAGCACCATGTCGAGCACCCCGTGGTGCGACGGGCCGTCGTCGCCGGTCACGCCGGCACGGTCGAGGCAGAAGATGACCGGCTGGCGGTGCAGCCCGACGTCGAGGTTGACCTGGTCGAACGCCCGGGTGAGGAAGGTCGAGTAGACGGCGACCACCGGCCGTAGGCCGCCCATCGCCATACCGGCCGCGGCGGTCACGGCGTGTTGCTCGGCGATGCCGACGTCGATGCAGCGGTCGCCGAAACGGGCGGCGAAGGGCAACAGGCCCGTCGAGTCCGGCATTGCGGCGGTGATCGCGACGAGCTCGGGATGGGCCTCGCCGAGCTTCACCATGGCCTCGGTGAAGGCCTCGGTGTAGCTGCCGGGCTTGGCGGTGCTGGTGTCGTGCATCCGCTTGATCGGGTCGTTCTCGGCGGGGCCGTAGCCGCGGCCCTTCTCCGTCAACACGTGCACGACGACGGGACCGTCGATGTCGGCCGCGTTGCGCACGGCCTTTTCGATCCCGGCGATGTCATGACCGTCGAAGGGGCCCGTGTAGCGCACACCGAGGTTCTCGAAGAACGATGTGGGCTCCCACATCTCGCGCACGGCGGCCTTGGTGGCCTCGATGGCGCGTTCCACCTGGTCCCCCACGACGGGCAACTCGCCGATGATCTTCTCGATGCGGTCCGACTGGCGCACGTAGCGAGGGTTGACCCGCAGGCGGGCGAGGCTCTCGCCCAGCCGCGAGACCGTGGGTGCGTAGGAGCGTCCGTTGTCGTTGAGGACGATCGTCACGTCCCGCCCGGAGTGGCCGAGGTTGTTGATCCCCTCGAAGGCCATGCCACCGGTCATCGCCCCGTCACCGATCACCGCGACGACGCGCCGGTCCTGCTGGCCGGGGTCGGCGGCGAACGCGGTGGCGAGACCGTGGGCGTAGGACAGGACGGTGGAGGCGTGGCTGTTCTCGATCCAGTCGTGGGCGGATTCCTCGCGCGAGGGGTAGCCCGATATGCCGTCGGCGCTGCGGAGCGATTCGAATCCCCGCGCGCGGCCGGTCACGATCTTGTGCACGTACGCCTGATGGCCGGTGTCCCAGAGGATCACGTCGCGCGGCGAGTCGAAGACGCGGTGCAGGGCGAGTGTCAGCTCGACGATGCCCAGATTGGAGCCGAGGTGTCCGCCATGGGTCTCGACCGCATCCACGATGTGGGCGCGTATCTCTGCCGCAAGGGCGTCGAGTTCGGCGATGTCGAGGTCCCGGAGGTCGGCGGGACCCGTGATGCGATCGAGAAGCACGTCATTCTCCGCGTGGGTCTGTACCCGACGGTATCCGCTCCGGGCCCGCGGTCCGAACCCGTGGCGGGCACGACCGGCATGGTCTGGTCCGGATCAGTCTGCCAGCAGAGCGTGATGCTCGTGGGTGGACTCGGCGCGGCGCTCGGCCTGTAGCTCATGTGTTCGTCGCCGCCCCGGCAGAGCGAACCCGGCCACGAAGCCGACGGCGAGGATCACCATGGCGACACGGAACACGCCGTTGTATGCGGCGATGGCGTCATCGACGACGAGCGGGTCGCTCAGGTCCTCGCCATCGGGGACACTCGCAGCGAAGACCGCGGCGAGGATGGCCGTGCCGAGTCCCGCGCTGACCTGCCGGGCGGCCGACGACAGCCCCGAGGCCTGGGCGACCTGGGACGCGCGCACGGAGTTCATCGCAATGACGACGGGCGTCATCAGGGCGAGCCCAGCGCCCAACCCTCCCACGAAGAGAAGACCGGCGATGGTGACCAGCGGCGTGTCGACGGAGAGAGGGCTGAGGGGCCAGAACGACGCGGCGAGGATGGCGATCCCCACCGTGAACGGGACCCGACTCCCGATGCGGTCGGCGAGGCGCCCGCCCACGGGCAACATCATCGCCATCCCGAGTGCCGAGGGCATCATCACGAGGCCGATGTGCAGCGCGTCGATGTCGCGGGTGGTGCCGAGCTGGAGAGGAATGTAGACGAGTCGCCCGAATTGCCCGACGACGGCGAGAGCGGTCACTCCCATCGCGATGGCGAAGATCGGGTTCGCGAAGAGGCGGATCTCGACCAGTGGCGCGGGGCTGTGCATCGAGTGCAGCACGAAGATGACCAGAGCGCCGGTGGCAATTGCGAGGACCGCCATCGTCGTGGTCGAGCCCCAACCCCACTGGCCCCCTTCCTGGAATCCGATGAGCAGGGCGGCCAGGCCGATCGTCACGAAACCGAGCCCGCGCGCGTCGAAGGGTCGGTGTTCGCGGAAGCCCGTCTCACGGAGCAACCGGATCGCGAGTGGGACACCGATCAGCCCGACCGGGACGTTGATGAGGAACACCCATCGCCATCCGACCGACGAGACCACCGCGCCGCCCAGGACAGGTCCGATCGCAGGCGCGGCCATGACGGCGATGCCGAGGATGCCCATCGCAGTACCGCGCTCCTCGGGTTCGAACAGTTCGTAGACCATCGCCATGGCGATCGGCATGAGAAGTCCACCGCCGACACCCTGCACGACTCGTGCGGCGATGAGCATCTCGATGGACGGGGCCACCGCACACAGCGCCGAACCGATCGTGAACGCCCCGAGCGCCGCGATGAACGCCGAGCGCCGCCCGTAGCGATCGCCCACCCAGCCGCTCGTGGTCTGTGTCACCCCGACGGCCACCGCATAGGAGGTGACGATCCACTCCACGTTCAGCGAGCCACCGAGGTCGTCCCTCACCGCTGGAAGAGCGAGGTTCACGATCGTGATGTCGAGGATGACCATGAACGAGCCGATGAGCACCACGCTCATGGCGACCCACCGATAGGGCACGGAGCGTCTCACGGCGCCACCGTGAGCTGCTGGGAATCCGCGTTCGGGAACCTCAAATAGTTGTAGGCTACAATCATCTGGCCTGAGTGTAGCGCGAGGAGGGGCACGGCAACGTGGCGGATTCGGAGACGACCATTCCCGAGGAGACGATCGAGGCCTTCCTCGTGCGCATCGCCCGCCGGGCGAGTGACCCTCGGGTGGTCCGCAGGCTCAACGAGCGCGCGGGCGTCGAGTTCGATCGCAGCAGCTGGACCTTGTTGCTGAGGATCTCCGAGCACGAGCCGGTCCGGCTCTCGGTCGTGGCCGACGTGATCGGGATCGACACGTCGACCGCGAGCCGGCAGGTGTCACCGCTGATCGCGGGGGGAATGGTCCGGCGCTCGCCCGACCCCGCTGACGGCCGAGCCCTCCTGCACGAGCTGACCGACGCTGGCCGGGTGGTGCTCGGTCGGATGACGACGGCATGGCGGAGCTGGATCGAGGAGATCCTCGATCCCTTCGACGTCACCGAGCGCAGTGATCTCGCCTCCCTGCTGAAGCGGCTCGCTGCATCGATCGAGGAGGTCGATCGCCGCGAGGAGGCGGGTCGGAGCAACGGGACCTAGCGGCGAAGTACCGCCCGGTCCCGGTGGATCGCCGAGCCGACAACCCAGCCGATCCCCAGCGCGATCGCTCCGCCGAGGGCGTCGATCCAGTAGTGGTTGGCGGTCACGATGATCGCGAACATGGTCAGCCACGGGTAGATCGCGATCGCCGCCTTGGCCACCGGTCGCTCGAGCCTCGGGTACAGCGCAAGGAACGACCACGCGGCCCATCCGAAGTGCATGCTCGGCATGGCGGCGTACTGGTTGGAGAGCTTCTCGCCCGCACCGCTGTCGAATGACCAGATCCCACCGATGTCGGTGACGGTGTCCACGAAACCCGTGCCTTGGAGGCAGGCGCCGTAGAGACCGCAGTCGGGCAGCAGGCGCGGCGGCATGAGGGGGAACAGTGCGAAACCGATGAGCGCCATGGCCGTGGTCACGAGTCCGATCGTGCGCCACCTCGGGTAGGCGACCGGATCGCGGGTGTACAGGAAGATCAACACGAGCGCGGTCACGGCGAAGTGGAACAGTCCGTAGAAGACGTTCCAGAACCGTAGGAATCCGTCCCAGCCTAGGAACCAACTCTGGATGCGGGCCTCGTGGTACAGGCCGATGGCCCGCTCCACGTCGATGATCGCCCGGGCGTTCTCGTAGGCGACGGTCCAGTCGACCGCCGCTGAGCCGAACTGGTTGCGGATGAACGAGTAGACGGCGTAGAAGGTGCCGATGATGAGCAGTTCGCGCCACCACCGCAGGCGGAGTCGGTCCCGCAGTGGCTGGTGTTCGCGTGCCAGGGCGACGGCACCGGCGACCGTGCCCACCTGGCGCGCCATCAGCGGCCGCCCGTGCTGTCGGCGTCGCCGTCCTCGGAGGGGCTCTGGTCGTCGTCGGCTTTCCCGGGTGCGGTCGGCCCACCGTTGCCGCGGCCGTTGGCTCCGGCGAGGTGGGCGAGTGGGCCGTCGTCGATGAGGTCGGTCAGGCGTCGATCCCTCGGTCGGCCGCCGAGGATCAGCGCGGGGAAGCCGACGATGCTGCACACGAAGATCAGCACCCCGAGCAGCAGTCCGAAGCCGATCGCCCGTTCGTCAGGCACGTCGAGTCGGCTCAGGAAGAAGACCATCGCCGTCTCACGGATCCCGAGGCCGCCCAGGCCGAGGGGGAGCACCTGGATGATCAGCACCGCCGGGTAGAAGGCCATGAGTGCGGTGATGCCCACCTCGTCGATGCCGATCGCGCGCGCCGCCAGGAACGCGGCGAGCAGCAGGACGCCCTGGTACGCGAAGGACACCCCGACGAGGCGGTAGGCCTCGCCCGGATTGCGGCGGAACGCGTCGAGGCCGATGTGCAGCGCCTGGGCGAAGCGGGCCCACCCCGAGAACCGCGTGAGGAAGCGCCCGGTGATCGGATTGCCGACGGCGAGAATGATGATCGTCAGGGCGCTGATGGTCAGGGCCGCAAGGATCGCGGCCACCCGGGTGGCCGCGCCCAGGTCACGCAGACCGGAGTTGACCAGCAGCCCTGCGAACGTGAAGACCGGCAGGACCAACCAGCCGGAGAGCCGTTCGAACACGACCGAGGTGAAACTGGCCGGACCGTTGCCCGTGTCCCGGGTGAGCCGGCTGATCCGAAGAACGTCTCCGCCCACGGTCGTCGGGACGAAGTTGGAGACGAACTGGCCCGCCATGTAGTGCGAGAAGAGCCGGGGCGTCGTCTCGCGCAGTCCCAGCGCCCTGAGGACCCGCATCCATCGCATCGACGCGAGGACGAACGACGCCATGGTCAGTGACAGCGCCCCGAGTAGCCAGAACGGCGTGCCGGCGTCCCAGTCGGGCAGGATCTCCGACAGGCTGACGTTGTCGAGGCGCGCGAACAGAAAGATGAGCAGAGCCACGCTGCTGCCGATACGCAGGACGAGACCGAGGAATCGCTTGGTGTTCACAAACGCCTCGCCGGGACGGATGGGGGCCTGACGGGTCGCGCGGGTCATGGAACCCGTTCGCGGCAGGGCCCTACCTTATCGCCGGTCCTCCTTGTCGCCGGTCGTCACGGCTCTGTCGCCGGTCGTCACGGCCTTGGCGCCGGTCGTCCTCATCGCCGGTCGCCGGACAGCCACGGCGAGGGGTTGCCCTCGCCCCGCCGCCGGGATCACGAGGGTGAGAACGTCTCCGTGAGCGGCGAGTCCACGATGGCCAGTTCCCGCAGGAAGTTCGGTGGTGATGCCTGGTCGAACACCGAGATCCGGCTCGCGGAAGCCGGCACCCGGTTCTCGGGCGTGCCGTAGACGTAGTTGTCGGCCAGACCCATGACATCGACCTCGCCGAGTTGGGCGAGCGCCTCGGCCATACCCTCGCGGGAGAGATCGCCGAGTTCGACGGCCTTCTCCAGCAGGGCGTGGACCGAGATCGTCTGGAAGTACCCCGACAGGCGGAACGTGTCCGGGTTGCCGCTGCCGTACTCGGCCCAGACGTCGAGGAACTCGGCCATGCCGGGGACGTCGGTGCGGTCGAAACCGGGGGTGTCCAGCGCGACGTAGAAATTCTCGAAGAAGCCCGGGTTCGAGATGGCGAAGAGGTTCAGGTAGCTCGGCAGCGCCCCGAGCCACACGGGATCGAAGCCGAGCGCATCGGCTTCGGTCATCAGGCCGAGTTGTTCGAACACGACGGTGATCGCGAAGACAACCGTGCAGTCCTCGAGCTCGGAGATCGCCGCGGTGAAGCTCGTGGCGCCCCGGCTGATGGTGGTCGTGACGGCCAGGTCGATACCGAGTTCGGTGGCGGCGTGCTCGACGCCGCGGACCGTGTCCTGACCGTACTTGTCGTCGAAGTGGACGACGCAGTACACGTCGTCGGCCTGCGCGAGTCCCGACTCGTTCACGTACCAGTCGGCGAGGTTGATCATCTCGAACTCGTAGGGCGTGCCGTTGGGTACGAGCTGGGGTTCGGCGGTCCATGAGTAGCTCAGCGACCCGGGCGTCGCGAGGATGTTGTCCTCCTCGAGGAACTCGAGCAGCGCCTGCGTGGGCGGTGTCGACAGGACCTCGGCGATCATGACCACGTCGTTCTTGATGCGCTGGTACTCCTGGACCGTGGCGCCCTCCTGGTCCTGGGTGTCGCCCGGCACCAGTTCCACGCGGTACTGGCCGGCGACTCCGCCCGCTGCGTTCACGGAGTCCCAGTAGGCCTGGGCGCCGGCGAGCAGACCTGCGCCGATCGTGGACAAGCTCGCTGTCTGGTCGATCAGGTAGCCGAGCTTGATCGTCTCGCCGTCGAAGCCGTTGGTCTCGGCCGGGGGTCCGGCGGGCTCGCCGCCTCCGTCGTCGGAGGAGTCGGACGAACCGTCGCCCGATGATCCGTCGTCGCCGCCGTCGCTGGAGGAATCGCCGTCGGTCGTTGCGTCGTCACCCGACGCGGATCCGTCGCCTTCGCTGGAGTCGCCCCCGCCGCAGGCTGCAGCGACCATCGCCACCGCCATGAGAATCGCCAGGAACTTCGTCGTCGCCCACGTCATGGTCACGGTCCCCCTCCGGATCGGAACTCATCGTCGCGTCGCCCGGTCCCTCGGCGGCGCCCGATGGTGCAGAGGCTAGCCGGGGGGTGGCCCATCTCCGGTGTCGGGGCGGCCCCCATCGCGCCGTTCGCGTGAACTGACGGCGATGCGGCGTCGCGCCGCATTGAACGCTCCGGCGATCCCGGTCGGGTAGCGGATGAGGGTCACGATGAGGAGCGCGCCGAACAGAAGCTGCGCGAACGACGAGGAGCTGAAGATCCCGCCGTCGGCCTGGGTGTCGGTGACGAGCGGTCGGTCGATGATGGGTACCGAGAAGTCGAGGACCCCGACCAGCTCCCGGACGAGTTCGGGGAGGGGACCGATGAGGAGCGCCCCCACGATCGCACCGCCGAGACTGCCGATCCCGCCGACGACGATCATCGCGACGAAACGGATGGACAGGAAGAGTTCCCCGATCTCGTCGTTGGGGCTGAGAAACCGTGCCGACAGGGCCTGCACCGATCCCGCCAGCGCGGCCATCGCGCTCGAGATGGCGAAGGCCGCCACCTTGTAGCGCGCCACGCTCACACCGGTGACGGAGGCGGCGATCTCCTGGTCACGGATGGCCTGCATCGCACGTCCCGGTTTCGTGCGCACGAGGTTGTAGGCGATGACGGCGACGAGACCGACAAGGAGCCACGCGAGGTAGTACAGCCCCTCCGCCCGGGTGAAGGTCGTTCCGAACACCTCGAGTTCGGCGAAGTCGACCGGTCCGATCGAGGTGGACGCGTCGTTCGCCGAGATCCCGTTGAACCCGCCCGTCACCGACTCCCAGTTCTCGACCACGTAGGTCGTCACGAAGATCAGGGCGAGGGTGACCACGACGAGGTAGTCGCCGCGGAATCTCAGCGCGAACGGGCCGACCACCAGACCGACGAGGCCGCCGAACACGGTCGCTGCGGCCAGGAAGGCGAGCAGCGGCCAACCACGTTCGGCCCCCAGGTAGGCGGTCGTGTAGGCCCCGATCGTCACGAATGCCGCGTGGCCGAGCGAGACCTGACCGGTGATGCCCGTCAGCAGGTGCAGCCCGATCGCACCGATGGCGAAGATGCCGGCGGTTCCCAGCACGAGCATCCAGAAGTCGCTCTCGACGAGCACGGGTACGAGCGCCGCGACGGCCACAGCCACCGAAACGGCAACGGCGCGTCCGGAGGGGACGAGGCGCCGGGGGGCCTCCCGCGTGGCTGCCTGCGTGCTGGCCGGGTCTGTCATACCCGCGTCACCGTCCGGGATCCGAAGAACCCGGTGGGCCGCCACAGCAACACGATCACCATCAGCACGTAGGGAACGACCTCCTCGACACCGGAGCCGAGGAAGTCCTGGGTGAGATAGCCCTGAGCCATGACCTCGGCGACGCCGATGACGAGGCCGCCGGCGACGGCGCCGCTGGTGGAGTCGAAGCCGCCAAGGATCATCGCGGGGAACGCTCTCAGTGCGATGAAGCCGAGACCGGGGGACAGGGCCGATCCGCCGCGGCTCGTGAGCATGACGCCGGCGACGACACCGAGGATCGCTGCGATCGCCCAGGCGAGGCCGGTCACCCGTCCGAGGTTCACGCCGTTGGCCGCCGCGACCTCCTGGTCCAGTGCGGCCGCCCGCATGGCGAGGCCGGTGCGCGAGCGGCGGTAGAACCACACGAATCCGACGACCAGCAGGATCGTGACCCCGACCGTGTAGAAGTCGACATGGCGGATGGTCACGTCGCCGAAGCGCGACGCGTCGTTCCCCCACGGGGTGGTCATGACGAGCGCCGGTTGGGTCCAGGTCGATCGCACGACCTGTTCGATGACGACCAGCACACCGAGTGTCACGAGGACGATGACGAACGGCGGCCGCCCGACCAGCGGACGGATCGCGACCCGTTCGATCAGGACCGCGCCGAAGGCCATCGTGGCCATGGCGGCGAGGACGGCGACGACGAACGGAGCGCCCCAGTCGTCGCCGTACTGATAGGTCAGGTAGGCGCCCATGAGCACCATCCCGCCCTGGGAGAAGTTGAACGTACGCGTCGCCGTGTAGACGACCACGAATCCCAGTGCCACCAGCGCGTAGATCGATCCGAGCGCGATGCCGCCGACCAGCAGTTGGAGGAACTTGTCCATCAGGCGCCTCCCAGATAGGCACGGATGACCTCGGGGTCGGCACGGACCGTGGTCGGGTCCCCGCTGGCGATGACCTCGCCGTGATCCAGAACGATGATCTCCTCGGCGAGTTCCCCCACGAACGCCATGTCGTGTTCGACGACCATGATCGTCACGGGTCGCTCACGGTGCACGGCCGAGATGATGTTGCGGAGTTCGGCCGTCTCGTCGGTGTTCATTCCCGCAACGGGCTCGTCGAGCAGCAGGACCCTCGGTTCCATCGCGAGGGCGCGTCCGATCTCGATGCGCTTGCGGGTGCCGTAGGGGAGCGCCCCCACGGGCTCGCGGGCCACTGCGCCGAGCTCGAGCAGTTCGACGATCTCGTCGCAGTACGCACGGTGTCGGTGTTCCTCGGACTTCGCCCGCCCGATCCAGACGGCACCGGCCAGCAGCCCCGTGCGGATGTGGCGGTGACGACCGAGCATGAGGTTGTCGACCACGTCGAGGTTGTCGAACAGGGCCAGATTCTGGAACGTCCGGGCGACGCCGAGGTCGGCGATCGCCGGCGGGCGGCGGCCGGTGAGCTTCTCACCGTCGACGAAGATCTGGCCGCCGTCGGGCCGGTAGATGCCACTGAGGCAGTTGAAGATCGAGGTCTTCCCGGCACCGTTCGGTCCGATGACCGCGGCGATGGCGCCGGCCTCGACGGTGAAGCTGACGTCGGTGAGCACAGCGAGCCCGCCGAAGGCGAGATCGATGTCGATGAGCTCCACCTCGGCCGGGGTGGAGCTCATTGCGCGGCGTCCGGCCCGCGGGTCAGGGAGGCACAGGGGCGGGCCTGACCCGTCATGAGGTCCCCAGGTACATGTCGTGGACCGACGAGTTGCCCGCCAGTTCGGCGGCGGGGCCCGCCAGCGCGACCCGCCCGTTGCGGAGGACAACCGCCTCGTCGGCGATGGAGAGCGCCATCGCGGCGTTCTGCTCGACGAGCAGGACGGTCGTGCCCGCGTCGCGCAGGGCGATGATCGAGTCACGGATCTGTTCGGCGATGAGGGGGGCGAGGCCGAGGGAGGGTTCGTCGAGGATCAACAGGGTCGGCTCTGTCATGAGCGCCCGCGCCATGGCGAGCATCTGCTGTTGGCCGCCCGAGAGCAGCCCGGCCTGATCGCCACGCCGGTCGCCCAGGACCGGGAACATCTCGTAGCTGGCGGCGATCCGGGCACGCAGGTCCGCGCGTCGGGGAGCGGTGGTCGCTCCGACGAGCAGGTTCTCCTCGATCGTGAGGTCCCCCAGGACCCGGCGCCCCTCCATCACCTGGGCGATTCCGGAGCGGACGATCCGTGCCGGATCCGCCCCGTCGATGCGCTCACCCCGCAGCGCGATCGATCCGCCGGCCACGGCACCGTCGTGGAAACCCAGCAGGCCGGTGATGGCTCTCAGAAGCGTCGTCTTGCCGGCGCCGTTGGCACCGAGCACGGTGGTGGCGGTGCCCTCGGCGACGGTCAGGTCGACGTCGTCGAGTGCGCGAATGGCCTTGCCGTAGCGCACCGTCAGGTTGCGGACCTCGAGAAGTGGCCCGCCGGCAGGTTCCCCCATCGCGGCGATGATAGGTGGGAGCGGACCTTCGGGGTCGGCCCGTGTAGCGCCGGGGCTCATCGGTACGCTGGTCCTCGGTTGACCCGACGGTCACCAGGGCAGTTCCCGACCCCCAGGAGACGACCACGTGATCGACGAGTCCGTCATCGCCGCGACCCTTTCGACCGCGCTCGGCTCCGGCGGTGACTTCGCCGAGGTCTTCGCGGAGGACAAGCGCGCCGCCTCCGCGCTTTTCGACGACGGAAAGGTCGAGGAGCTGTCCTCGGGCCGGGACCGGGGCGCGGGAATCCGTGTGGTCGTCGGCGACTCGACGGGGTTCGCCCACACCGCGGACCTGACTCCCGAGGGTCTCGAACGCGCGGCGAAGGCCGCCGCAGCGGCAGCCCGATCCGCCGGTGCCGGAACGAAGGTCGCGGATCTCAGCCGGGTCGACACGACCCCCCAGCCCGTGCGGATAGCGCCCGAGTCCGTCGACAAGTCACGCAAGGTCGAACTACTGCGCCGTGCGGACGAGGCCGCCCGCTCCGCCGGCTCGGCCATCAGCCAGGTTGCCGCCCGCTACGCGGACAGCCGCCGCCGGATCCTCGTGGCGAACAGCGACGGCGTGTTCGCATCGGATGACCAGGTGCGCACCCTCATGTCGGTCTCGTGCGTGGCCGTTGGTGACACCGGCATGCAGACCGGGCGCGAGACGCTCGGTGCCACTGTCGGCTTCGAACTGTTCGACGAGCACGACGTGGACGAGGTCGCCCGGCGGGCGGCCGATCGCGCGCTGACCAAGTTGGCCGCCCGGCCCGCGCCCAGCGGCACGATGCCCGTCGTGATCGGCCGCGGCGGCGGAGGCGTCCTGTTCCACGAGGCCTGTGGTCACGGTCTCGAGGCCGACCTGGTCAACAAGGGCGCCTCGGTGTTCCGCGACAGGGTGGGCGAACTCGTCGCCTCTCCGATGATCACGCTGATCGACGACGGTTCCATGGCCCACGAGTGGGGCGCGTTCGCGATCGACGACGAAGGTCGACCCGCGCAGCGCAACGTGCTCATCTCCGAGGGTCGTCTCGTGGACTACATGTGGGACGGGCTGCGCTCCCGCAAGGCGGGTCGTGCCAGCTCAGGCAACGGGCGCCGCGAGTCCTACCAGCACCTGCCAATGGTCCGGATGACCAACACCTACATCGCCAACGGTGAGGACGACCCGGATGCCATCATCGCCGACACCGAGCGGGGCGTCTACGTGGCCCAGCTCGGCGGCGGTCAGGTCAACACGGCCACCGGGGACTTCGTCTTCGGCATGACGGAGGCGTATCTGATCGAGGACGGTGTGGTCACAGACCCCATCCGGGACGGCAATCTCATCGGCAACGGCCCGAAGGTCCTGACGAACATCGACGCCCTCGGCAACGACTTCGAGATGGGTTCCCCCGGAACGTGTGGCAAGGACGGTCAGGGCGTGCCCGTCGGCGACGGGACCCCGACGCTGAGGGTGACCGAGCTCACCGTCGGCGGCACGGCCGGCTGACCGTGGACGCCGAAGAGCTTCTCGCCGTCGTCGACGGCATCGTGGACCGGGCTCTGCCCGGCGAGCAGGTCGAGGCGGTCGCTGTCGACGAGACCGCCACCGAGGTGGTCGCCTACGACGGCGACGTCGAGTCCTACACGTCATCGGCCTCCGCCGGAGTCGGTGTGCGCGTCATCGTCGACCATCGGCAGGGTTTCGCCTACGCCGGGAGCCTCGACGCCGACGCCGTGGCCGAGGCGCTCGCCGAGGCCCGCGACAACGCCAGGTTCGCCACCGTCGACGAGCACGTTGCCCTGGCCGAGCCCGATGGTCACCCCTTCGCCGAGATCGAGTCGTGGGACCCGTCGGTCAGCGCCTTCCCCAACGAGCGCAAGATCGAACTCGCCCTCGAATTGGAGCGGGCGGTCAAGGCGGCCGACACCCGCATCGTGGGCGTCGAGTCAGCGGAGTACGCCGACGGCGAGTCCGTCGCTGCCATCGCGACCACGTCGGGTATCCGCACGGCGTCGCACGAGTCCTCCAGCTACGTCGTCGCGTCGTCGCTCGCCGCAGACGGCGAAGAGATGCAGACCGGCTTCGGCTTCGCGGTGGGACGAGATCCCGCCGCCCTCGACATCGCGAAGGCGGCCACCGACGCGGCCGACCGGGCAACCCGCCTGCTCGGCGCGACGAAGCCGACGAGTGGCCGCACGACGATCGTCTTCGACCCGTTCGTCACCGCCCAGTTCCTGGCCATCGTCGGTTCCACGTTGTCCGGCGAGTCCGTTCTCAAGGGACGCTCACTGTTCGCCGACCGGCTCGGAGACGAGGTGGCCGCCGCGTGTGTCACCCTCGTCGACGACCCGACGAACCCCGACGCCTTCACTGCCACCCGGGCCGACGGGGAGGGGCTCGCAACCCGTCGCAACGTGCTGTTCGACGGCGGTGTCCTCCAGCGGTTCGTGCACAACTCCTACACGGCCCGCCGCACCGGAACGGCCTCCACCGGCAACGCCGTCCGGGGCTTCTCGAGCACCCCGGCCGTCGGGTGCATGGCGTTGTCGCTCGTGCCGGGCATGCGCAAACAGGCCGAACTCGTGAGCGACGTGAGTGACGGCGTGCTCGTGCAGGGTGTCTCCGGTCTTCATTCCGGCGTCAATCCGGTCAGCGGAGACTTCTCGACCGGAGCCGAGGGTCTGCGGATCTCGTCCGGCTCGCTGGGTGAACCACTGAGGGAGTTCACGATCGCGTCCACGCTGCAGCGCATGCTCCTCGACGTGATCGAGGTGGGCGGCGATGTCGACTGGCTGCCGATGTCCGCGGCCGGCGTCTCCCTCGTCGTCGACGGCGTAACGGTCTCGGGGGCATGACCGGAGGCGGTCGGGTCGGAACCGAAGAGCTCCTGGCCATTGCGGACGCCGCCATCTCGGCCGCGCTTCCCGGTGAGTCCGTAGAGGTCTACGCGGTCCGCTCGCGCGGCACCGAGATCAAGGTGCACGGCGCGCAGATCGAGTCGCTCACCGATGCCGACACGCAGGGGGTGGGCATCCGGGTGATCCGCGACGGTCGGACCGGCTTCTCCCATTCCTCGACCCTCGACGTCGACGAGGCGATGACCGTGCTGGCCGACGCCCGCGAGAACTGCCGGTTCGCGGAGCCCGATCCCGATGCCGGTCTGGCCGAGCCCGACGGCGTCGTCGCCCCCGGCCACGACCTCGTCTCCGACGATGTCCGCACCACGACTCCCGCTCAGAAGGCGGAACTCGCCTTCGAACTCGAGCGGCTCGTGGTGGGCACCGACCCCCGGGTCAGCCGCACGCGAACCGTCGCGTACGCCGACACCCAGTCGGCCGCTGCGCTCGTCTCCACTGCGGGGGTGAGGGTCGCTGACAGCGCGACTGCCGCGTATCTCAGCGCAGTGGCGATCGCGCACGATGACGATGACACCGCGGTTGGCTACCACTCCTCGGCCGCCCGGGGCCCCGGCGGGCTCGACCCCGCAGGCACCGCCGCGGTCGCGGTCGACCGGGCCACCCGGATCCTCCACGGCCGCAAGCCCGCATCGCAGCGCACGACGATCGTGCTCGAACCCCGCCTGGCGGCGACGTTCCTCGGGATCGTGGGCGGCATGCTCTCGGGCGAGCGTGTCCTCAAGGGGCGGACCCCCTTCGCCGACAGAGTCAGTGATCTCGTGGCGTCACCGCTACTGACCCTCGTGGAGGATCCGACCGAGGTCCGCTCGCTCGGTGCCTCGAACGTCGACAGCGAGGGCCTCGCCTGCCGGCGCACGCCGCTGCTGACCGCCGGCGTCCTCGAGGGTTTCCTCCACAACGCCTACACCGCCCGTCGCCTCGCCGCTGTTCCGACCGCGTCGGCCGTGCGGGGCCTGAAGGGCACGCCCGGCGTGGGGGCGCGCTGTCTGGCGATGGTCCCCGGCGATGACGAAGACCCGGTCGCCGCTGTGGACGACGGCATCTTCGTGCAGACGCTCGCGGGGCTCCACTCCGGGGTGAATCCCGTGAGCGGCGACTTCTCCGTCGGCATGGACGGCATGCGCATCACGAACGGCCAACTGGCGGAGCCCGTCCGTGAGGCCACGATCGCCTCGAGCCTCCAGCGGATGCTCACCGACATCCGTGCGGTGGGTGCCGATCTCACCTGGTTGCCGAGCGGGACCGGTGCCTGCACCATCGTCATCGACGGGGTGTCGCTCGGGGGAGACTGAGTCCTCGTGCCGGTTCTTCACGCAATCGTCCTCGGCATCGTCCAGGGGCTCACCGAGTTCCTGCCGATCTCGTCGAGCGGCCACCTCCAACTCGTCCCGTGGCTGTTCGGCTGGGACGACTTCGGCGGCGACAAGAGCCTCGAGACCGCATTCGACGTGGCTCTGCACATGGGCACGCTCGTGGGCGCGCTCGCCTACTTCCGGCGCGATGTGGCCGGCCTCACCGTCGGCGGAATCGACTGGCTCCGCGGCCGCCGGACCGAGCAGGGGCGCCAGGCCTGGCTGCTGGTCCTGTCCGCTGTCCCTGCCGCGATCGTCGGTGTCGGCCTCCAGTCCCAGATCGAGTCCAACGACGACCGCATCTGGCTGACCGCGGTCATGCTGATCGTCTTCGGACTGGTCCTGTTCGCGGCCGACCGGGTCCTCGGTCGTCGCACGATCGAACAGTTCTCGGTGCGGGACGCCCTCGCCATGGGCGTCGGTCAGGCCGTCGCCCTGCAGCCGGGGGTGTCACGCTCGGGTGTGACGATCACCGTCGCCCGGGCCATCGGCTTCGAACGTGAGGCGGCGACACGGATCGCCTTCCTCATGAGCCTCCCCGTCATCGCAGGCGCGGGGCTCTACCAGTTCATCGACATCGGTGGTCCGGGCGGCATCCCGGCCGATCTCCGCGCCGGGTTCATCTGGGGGATGGTGACCTCGGCCGTCGCCGGGTGGGTCGCGGTGTGGGGGACCCTGAAGCTCGTGCGCACGTCGTCGTTCACGCCGTTCGTCGTCTACCGGGTGCTCGCCGGGATCGCGGTGCTCTCGATCCTCGCCACGAGCTTCCGCTAGGTCAGCCGCTCGGCTCGCCGGGATCGCGGTCGCACGGGTGCGGCCGGGGTGGGCTATTCGGTTGTCAAGGTGCGCGGGTGGGTACGGGGTGTGGA
This sequence comes from Acidimicrobiales bacterium, assembly GCA_040219085.1. NCBI lineage: Bacteria > Bacillati > Actinomycetota > Acidimicrobiia > Acidimicrobiales > Acidimicrobiales bacterium. Next base: position 9,261 of record JAVJTC010000017.1, on the reverse strand, counting down.
ACCCACCCGGGTTGGTTGCGGGCCGAGTGGCACCGCCGGGGGGTGCATCGGCTCTGGTGGGGGTGTCAGGCGGCGTGGGGTGGGGCCCGGTTGGGGTGGTTGGCGGGTGGGTGCCAGGTGAGGTCGTGGCCGGGCGTGCCGGTGTGGGTCCAGCCTCGGGTGTGGATCTTGTCGTGGTGGCAGGGACGGCAGGTGAGGGCCATGTTGTCGATGTCGGTGGGTCCGCCTGCGGCGTAGGGGGTGAGGTGGTGGATCTCGCACTGGTCGGCGGGCGTGGTGCAGGCGCCAACGGTGCAGTGTCTGTCGCGGGCTGCGATGGCGCGACGTTGCGCGGGGGTGGCGAGTCTGACGGTGGTGCCGTGCCAGAGGACTTCGCCGCGTACGTCGAAGACGAGACCGGCGATCGGCGAGGTGCACGCCAGCATCTCGAGTTGTCCTCCGCTGATCTGTGTCCCGTCGAGGAGTTCACCGCCGGCGCGGTTGGTGATGTCGTCGATTGTGGCGGTGACGATGAGCTGTGTGCCGGTGCCGGTGCGTGTGGCGGGGTTACCGCAGATGAGGTTGAACGTGGCGGCGGCGCGGTAGCGGGCGGCGGACGGCGTGTCGGCGCCCGGGTCGAAGCCGGTCTCTTCGAAGAGGGGGTGGTCGCCAGCCCACAGGCGCCGGGCCTCGGTCTGGATCGCGGTCCAGACCTGGGCACCGTCCAGGGCGGCCATCTCGATACGCATGCCGAACATGTCCGGTCCGGCGTCGAAGCGGTCCACGCGGGCGCGCCGGCGGGCTCTGGCTGCACGATCGTCTCCGCCGTCGGCGTCGTTGGCCTTGACCCACCGGTCGACGATGATCGTGAACCCTCCGGCGGTGCGTCGGGTCGCCTCGTTCAACAACTCGGTCTCGTCGACGCGAAAGCGCTCGGGGTGTTCTTGGGCGGCGCGGGCCATGGCGACGGTGTGGTCGAAGGAGATCTCGCCGTGACGCAACGCAGCTGCGGTGGCGGCCATCTGGTGCCAGTGGGTGGCGACGTTCTCGCGGCGCCGGGCGTCGCGTTGTGACACGGCTTGGCGTTCGACGAGTTCTGAGGCGAGGTCGCCGGCACGCACGGCCGAACCCATTCGTCCCAGGCGGACCGCCAGAACGTCCATTTCGACTGCAAGAGCACGGCGGCGGGCGGTTTCGAAGCTGTCGACGACGTCGGCGAGCGCCCCATCGGACAGGTCCGAGACGTCACCGGGGGTTTCGACGCACACGGCTCTGCTCCTTTCGACTCGCGACCGGCCGGTTCGAGGACCCTGAGGGGTCGAAAGGGGAAGATGACCGCCAACCCAAGTATCCGGGTTGGCGACGTCGCATCACTATAGCGAACAGGTGTTCGACTGCGCAACCCGAAGTCGGAACTATCTCGAGCCGGGTCGGTGTCGGCCCTGCATCGGGGAGGCCGGAGCCGGGCAGGGCGCGATTGTGGGCCCTCCAGGACCGGTCACAGGGACCGGCCGCCCTACTCCTCTGTCTTCGCCCGAGACGGCGCAACCCGGGGCGGCTCGTCGGGCATCTTGGGGTACTGGGGAGGCCACGGGGCGTCCATCAACCCGTCGGCCCGGTCCCGTTCGTGCATCTCCAGCAGCGGCTCGAGCGACTGCGGGCCATCGCCGATCCCCGCCCACGGATCGCCCCGCTCGGCGTACAGCGCCGCCACCACGGGCAGCGTCAACTCCTCCGCGTCCACGTCGGGGACCTCGTCCCAGCGCAGCGGCGTCGACACCTGTGCCCCGACGCGCGCACGCACGGACCACGGCGCGAAGACCGTCTTGTGCGGCGCGTTCTGGTTGAAGTCGACGAACACGCGCTTCCCGCGCTCCTCCTTCCACCACGCCGCGGTGATCAGGTCGGGGCGTCGGCGTTCGAGTTCACGGGCGACGGCAACAGCGGCCGAGCGGACCTCGTAGGAGGTCCAGCGGGGCCGCAACCGGATCACCACGTGGATCCCCTTGGACCCCGTCGTCTTCGGCCACCCGACGACACCGACCTCGTCGAGGAGCGCACGGACCTCCATCGCCGCGTCCCGCACCGCACCGAAAGCGACACCGCCGTGGGGGTCGAGATCGATCCGCAGTTCGTCGGCGTGGCCCGGGTCGACAACTGTGTAGGGCCAGGTGTGGAAGCCGAGACACCCCAGGTTCACGGCCCACGCCACATGGGCGAGATCGGCGAGGACCAGCGCGTTCGACGTCGTCCCGTTCACCGTCGCGACCGTCGTCGTCTGCATCCACTCGGGAGGGTTCGCGGGGACGCGCTTCTGGTAGAAGGACTTGCCGCCCGCTCCGTCGGGGAACCGCTGCAGCATCGTGGGGCGGCCACCCACGGCGGACATCAGCGCATCGCCGAGGTCGAGGTAGAAGCGGACGAGGTCGAGTTTCGTCTCCCCGCGTCGGCTGAAGAAGACCTTGTCGGGATTGGAGATGCGGACGTCGTGTCCGGCGATCTCGAGGATCTCGGCGTCCGCTGCCACGGCGCGAACCTAGCCGCGGGCGTAACCTCGAAGCATGGGTCGAAGCACCGTGGCACCCTCGGCGGGGACGGGCACCCTCGCCTGCCTCGTCGCCGGCGGGGTCCTGTGGACGGCGACCGAGTACTCGGTGCACCGCTGGGTCATGCACGGCCAGGGCGGGAAGAACCCGCTGTCCGAGGAGCATCTCGACCACCACGCGAACCCCGACCGTACGAATCCGCTCGCGCTCGATGCCGAGACCCTCGGATGGAAGGGTGCCGGCTTCGCTCTCGTGGCGGCGCTCACCGCCCCCTTCGCCGGTACCCGTCGAGCCTCGAAGATCGCAACCGGCTACACCGCCGGGTACTGCGGGTACACGTGGCTGCACGACCGCATGCACCACCGGCCACCGTCGGGCCCGGTCACCCGGGTCCTGTGGCGCAACCACTTCCGCCACCACTTCTCGACGCCCCGGAGGAACTTCGGTGTGACGAGTCCGGTCTGGGACATGGTCGGGCGCACGACCGAGGGCGACGGTCCGGTCAAGGTCCCGCGCCGCCTCGCGATGTCGTGGCTCACCGGTGACGACGGTGAGGTCCGCGCAGACTTCGCCGACGACTACACGCTGGCGGGGTCCACGCGCCGCCGCCACAGCGCGGAGGATCTCAGGCGGGCACTGGCGGACAAGGCACCCGTCGCCGACTGAGCACCCGTCGATCGGTAGTGTCCACAGGGTGAGCGACACCATCGACCTGGCCGCGTTCGAGTGCCCCCGCTGCGGGGCGACCGTTTCCGGGGAGTACTGGGGTCCCTGCACGGGATGTCGTGAGGAACTGCGGGCGTCGATGGCGGGCGAGGCGACCGAGGTCGTGGCGGAGGCCTACGAGCCGAAGATGAACGTCACGCCGAACGCGGTGGCGCTCAAGGACTGAGTCGGGTCTCGAGGACTGAGACGGCGCTCGAGGACTGACCGACTCTCAAGGACTGAGTCGGCGGGCCGGTAGCCCGGCGGCGCGGAGTTTCTCGACCACCTCGTCGGCGTGGTGCCCGTCGCGAGTCTCGACGACGACGTCGAGGGTCGTGGACCGTGCCGACAGCGGCCCGAACATCCGCCGGTGTTCCACCTCCACGATGTTCGCTCCGGCGTCACCGATCACGGTGGCCACCGCAGCGAGACGCCCCGGGAGATCGTCCAGGTCGATCTGCAGCGGGGTGAGCCGCCCCGTCCGGCCGAGGCCCCGCATCAGCACGGACGTGAGCAGGCGCGTGTCGATGTTGCCGCCGGACAGGACGAGACCGACCCGACGGCCTTCGAATCGCGAGCGGTCCTCGAGGACGGCGCCGAGCGCGATGGCGCCCGCACCCTCGGCGACGGTCTTCTCGATCTCGATGAGCAGGCGTACCGCGTCCTCGATGGCCTCTTCTGACACGGCGATCATGTCGTGGACGTGGCGCGCCACGATGGGCAGCGTCAGCGCGCCGGGGGTCTTCACGGCAATTCCGTCGGCGATGGTCCCGGTCGATGACGAGGTGAACTCCTCGCCGGCGAGGGCGCGGATCATCGACGGGTAGGTCTCGCTCTGGACGCCGACGACCTCGGTCGTGGAGCCGGAGCCGGCCACAGCCGTGGCCATCCCCGCGATGAGTCCACCGCCACCGACGGGCACGAGGATCACGTCGAGGTCGGGCACGGCATCGAGCATCTCGAGCGCGACGGTTCCCTGGCCGGCCATGACGAGGGGGTCGTCGTAGGGGGGGATCTCGACCAGTCCCCGCTCGGCGATGAGCGAATGGGCGTGGGCGGCGGCGTCGGCGAAGGTGGCGCCGTGCTGGAGGACCTCGGCGCCGAGGCGTCGGGTCTGGACCACCTTGGAGTACGGGGCCGACTCGGGCATCACGATCGTCGCGGGAACCCCCATCCGTCCGGCGTGGTAGGCGACGCCCTGTGCGTGGTTCCCGGCGGACACGGCGATGACGCCCCGCCGGCGTTCATCGGGGTCGAGGTGGTGGAGCCGGTTCGCCGAGCCGCGGTCCTTGAACGACGCCGTGAACTGGAGGTTCTCGAACTTCACGAAGATCTCCGCGCCCGTCAGCGCTGAGAGCGTCCGGGAGGGCAGGGTGGGCGTCGCCACGACGTCGTCGGCGATCGTGCCCGCGGCCCGGGACACATCCCTGGGCGAGATCGCGAACTGTTCGTCCATCGCGGTCAGGGGAGCCGCGACGCGATGTTCTCGGCCACACGGAACTCGATCTGGCGCTCGATCCGGGCCTGCGCGTCGAAGTCGTCGACCCCCCAGATGGCGTGGACCTGCACGGCCACATCGCCCTTGCGGAAGGCGATGCCGGAGCCGTAGGTGCCGGTGGGGACCTCGAACGTCTCGTCGCCGATCTCCAGGGCGCTCTCGACGGCGGTGTTCAGGTCCGATGCGTCGTCGCCGAGAGTCGGGTCGAACCCGCCGATCTCGCTCGGCCGGGCCTCGACCACGGCGACCCGCAGGTACTCGAGCACGTCGGCGCCTTCGACGTTCCTCCAGACGCAGGCCGCCCCGTCTCCACGGACGACACTCAGCTCCCATGCGCCTGCGAAGAGCTCAGTCAGCTCGGTCGGGTTGTAGAGACCACAGCGGTCGAAGCCGTCGTTGACGTTCCCTCCGATGTCGAAGGGGCCGAGTGGGGTCGTGTCGATCGTCCGGTCCGGCACCGAGGACGCCTCGGGGAGCCCTTCGGCTGCGAGGTCGAAGTCGTCGGGCAGCGACCCGTCGTCGCCGCCACCGCAGGCAGCGGCCACGAGAGCGATCGTGACGATCGCGGCGAGCAGGACCAGACGTGACCGGGAGGTGTGCGGGGTCCTCGACATCGTGACGAGGCTAGGTGATCGGCTGGGCAGTTCGTCGACCGGGTTCGGGTGGTCGCACGACGGTAGGTTTGCGGGCCATGGGGGACGTCGACGACGAACAACTGCGCGGGATGGTCGCGGACCTGCTGGCGGAGGTGCCACCCGACCAGGTGGATCAGGTGACCTTCCGCGGCGAGCAGTACGACAGGGGCCTCGCGGTGGTGAGCTTCCCCGAGGGTCTCGGTGGTCTCGGTCTCGAGCCCCGCGCCCAGACGGTGGTTGACGCCGAGTTGGCGAAGGCGCCCAAGACGTACTCGAACATCTCGGTGAACGCGATCGGGATCGGGATGGGGATGCCCACCGTTCTCGCCTACGGCAGCGACGAGATGAAGCGGACGCTGTTCCGACCGTGCTTCACGGGCGAGGAGATCTGGTGTCAGCTGTTCTCGGAGCCGTCGGCGGGTTCCGATGTGGCCGGGCTCGGGGCGCGGGCGGTGCTCGACGGTGACGAGTGGGTCGTCAACGGCCAGAAGGTGTGGACCACGCTCGCCCATGTCGCACGGTGGGGGATGTTGGTCGCCCGCAGCGATCCCGACCAGCCCAAGCACAAGGGCCTCACCTATTTCCTGTTGGACATGGCGGCGCCGGGCGTCGACGTCCGGCCGCTGTTCCAGATCACCGGTGAGGCCGAGTTCAACGAGGTGTTCCTCACCGATGTGAGGATCCCCGACGCGAGCCGTCTCGGCGATCGTGGCCAGGGATGGTCCGTCGCCGTGACCACGCTGATGAACGAACGGGTCGCCCTCGGCGGTGGCGTGAGCCGACGGGGCACCGGCCCCATCGGCGTGCTGGTCGACACATGGCGGCAGCGACGGGACTCACTGACGCCGCAGCGCCGTGCGGTCCTGCGGGACCGTGTGGTGTCCCTGTGGGCTCGGGCGGAGGCTCTGCGCCTGACGCATCATCGGGCGGCGGAAACGGCGAGTTCGGGTACTCCGGGGCCGGAGGGCTCGGTCGGCAAGTTGATCTCGGCCGAGCTGAACCAGGAGATCTACGACTGCATCCTCGACGTGGTCGGAGCCGACGCCGCGGTACACGAGCCGGGCTATCCGATGGCGAGACCCGAGAACCTGACAGGCGGCTCCGATCTCGGCACGCACGGTTTCCTGCGGTCCCGGGCCAACTCGATCGAGGGCGGCACGTCGGAGATCATGCGCAACATCCTCGGCGAGCGGGTACTGGGTCTGCCGAAGGAGCCGGGCGTCGACCGGGACATCCCGTGGAGCGAGATCCCGCGCGGCTAGGCGGACGCGCAACGGCCGGGTCCGAAGACCCGGCCGTCGTTCAGATCAGGGAGTGGGGTCAGAGGCGACCGAGGCGCCGCCCGAAGCCGACCATCATCACGCCGGCTGCGAGGATCGCAACGCCCACGATGGCGATGAGGCTGCTCTCGGACCCGGTCTCGGGGAGATCTTCGCCGTCGTCGGCGGCCCCATCGTCAGCGGCGCCGTCATCCGCCGCACCGTCGTCGGCAGCGCCGTCGTCGGCTGCTCCATCATCCGCAGCGCCGTCATCCGCGCCGACGGTGATGACCGCCGAGGCGAACTCCTGCTGGCCGACGATGTCACCGGCGAGCCACACGAGGCCCTCCTCGGGGATCTCGACGCCGGTGAAGGTCAGCGTGACGAGTCCGTCGGTGTTGTCGTCGGCCTGGATCGAGGGGAGGTCACACAGGTTGAGGAAGTTCTCGGGCGTGATGGCCTCGATGTCGCCTTCGGCCCCCGGACAGAACGAGGCGGAGATCTGATCGGCGGTGAAACCCTCGCCGGTCAGGGTGACGTCGTAGGTCCCCGCCTCGGGGACCGTCGCCGGGTCGGTGGTCAGTGAGAATGGCGACTCGTCCTGGGCGCCGGCAGGGGCGACCCACAGCAGTGCAAACAGCCCCGCCATCACCGTCAGTGCCACAAATCGTGCAGTCTTCATCGTTGAGCTCCCTCGTTCAGCCCGCAGGCATTCCGCGCAACGTTACTCACCCTGGCGCAACGGTGCAGGGATTCCGGCGTCAGCGGCCGGTCCAGCGCGGTGGGCGCTTCTCGATGAAGGCCAGGGGGCCCTCTTTGAAATCCTCACTCGCTTCGAGCTCGCCGTGGAGCCGCCCGGAGGTGGCGAAGCCCTCGTCGTCGGCGCGTTCGTCGGCTGAGTCGATGACCCGCTTCGAGAGTCGTACCGCTACGGGGGCGTTGACGACGATCGCCGCGGCGAGTTCGTGCGCGGCCGCGAGGGTGCCGCCCTCGTCGCACAGGCGGTTGACGAGACCGAGCGCGTGGGCACGCTCGGCGGTGATCGGGTCACCGGTCAGGGCGATTTCGGTGGCGACGTTGCGGGGGAGGCGGCGGGGGAGTCGGACGAGTCCGCCGGCGCCGGCGATCAGCGCCCGCTTCACCTCGGGCAGAGCGAATCCGGCGGATCGCGAGGCGACCACGAGGTCGCAGCTCAGCACGAGTTCGAACCCGCCGGCCACGGCCAGGGCGTGCACCGCGGCGATGATGGGCTTGGTGCGCGGCTTGCGGGCGAAGCCGGCGAAGCCGCCTCCGGGAGTGGACAGCTCGGCGATCCGGCCCTGCGAGATGGCTTTCAGGTCGGCACCGGCACAGAACACCGGCCCCTCGGCGGCGAGGATGCCGACCCAGACGTCGGGGTCGGCCTCGAGGCGGTCGACGGCCGCTTCCAGGCCGCTGGCGACGCGCCCGTCGATGGCGTTGCGGGCCTCGGGTCGGTCCAGGGTGATGACCGCCACGCGGCCCTCGGTCTCGTAGCGCACGACGTCGGACATCCCCGAGACGCTAACGGGGCTGGGCCCACGGTGTCGTCATTCGGCACGCGGGGGTGCCGCCGGTAAGCGGATCGGTCCCGAGGCGGATAGTGGGTTGTAGGAGCGGATCCCTAGCCCGGGGTCGGGCGAGGCGCTGCGGTTCGGGCGCCTCGCCCGCCCTGCGGCCTAGCGCTGCGTATCTAGGTCCGATGACCTAGATAGGTATCTCTGAGAATCTCTTGCGCGGGTATGAGTGCTGGGGTTAGCGTGCGGGGGTCTGATGCTGCTGTAGGGGCGGGTACGGGCGCAGGAGGCGGTGTCATGGCGGGTATGTCGCGTCGTTGGTGGGGTCCGTGGATCCTCCGGATCTCGATCGCTGTGGTGTTGGGTCTAGCGGCGCAGGTGGTGGTGACTGCGCCGGTGTTCGATTCGGTGTCTCGCTGGGCCGGTTCGCCGAACGTCGTACCGGCGTTGGCGCAGGGGACGAATCCGGCTCCGTCGCCGTCAGGCGCTCCGGTGACGTTCCCGTTCAACGGCGGCCTGGACCCGGCGTCGTCGCCGGGATTGTCGACGTTGACGAACCCGGGTTTCGAGGATGCGCCGGTGTCGTTGGGGCAGCTGAACGCGAACTCGGAGATGGTTCCCCCGGACGCAACGACGCTGTTGTCCAACGGTGACTTCGCGACGAATGACCTGACAAGTTGGGCGACTCTGGAGGGGACGCCGGCTGTGGAGGCGCGGGGCGCGGATTCGATGGTGCGCTTGTCAGAGGCGAAGATCCAGTCTTCTGCGATCGCGGTCCCGTCGGGTGGCGCGTCGGTGTTGTTCGACGTGGAGTTCACGGGTAACAGGAAGAACGAGGTGAAGGCGTACGTGTATTCGTCTGCGGACGGGTACACGGCGGAGACTCAGGTCGATGTTCACCGCTGCGCGTACTGCAGCGAGTGGCGCCTGAACATGTTCGACGCGACGCCGTGGGCTGGCCTGTCGATCAAGGTCGCGCTGCGTGACGGGTCGGGCACGGTCCGGGTGGACAACGTCACGTTGGCCGATCCGATGGTCGGCTGGGACACCGATGAGATGTGGTCCTTCGAGTACGGCGTGTCGGACCCGGTCGTGCACATCACG